>JABDAN010000005.1 GCA_013289175.1 Bacteroidota bacterium | reverse complement strand
ATCGCTGAATTCAATTTTAATCGGGAGTCGCTGTACAACTTTTACAAAATTGCCGCTGGCATTATCCGGAGGCAAGAGCGCAAAAGTGGCACCGGTTGCAGGAGAAAAAGAAGATACCGTACCGTCGAATTTGTGACCAGGAATGGCGTCCACATCGATCTCAACGGGCTGACCGATCCTGATCTTGCTGTATTGGGTTTCTTTAAAATTTGCGATCACCCATAAACTCTGATCCAGGACAATGCTGAAAATGGATTGTCCCGCACTGAGAAATTGACCAACCTGCACATTTACTTTGCCTATCAATCCACTGGCAGGTGCGGTGATTACCGTATAAGACAAATTCAGTTTTGCGTCGTCCACATCTACCTGCCTTTGTTTGATGGTTGCGCTGGCTATACTAATCTGAGATGAAGTAGCAATACTCTGCGTGCTAACTGCATTGGTTTGACTGGTTGCTTGTTTACGCTGC
Organism: Bacteroidota bacterium; assembly: GCA_013289175.1. Lineage (GTDB taxonomy): Bacteria > Bacteroidota > Bacteroidia > Chitinophagales > Chitinophagaceae > Puia. The sequence continues at coordinate 86,543 of JABDAN010000005.1, read as the reverse complement.
TGTTCGAGTATCAGCAGTTGTTTTTCTGCTGTTTCCTTGGCAGCCAGCTTGTCTTCATACTGTTGCTGTGTTACGGAATGGTCTTTTACCAGGTTGGCATACCGGTCAAATTCCTGGGTACTTTGCCAAACGGCTACCTTCGCTTTTTCTATCTGTCCATCAATGGCAAGCGTTGCAAATTCTGTAGCGCCAATATTAGAATGAGCGGCTGCAAAACTCGCTTTAGCAGAAACAAGGTTGCTCTGCGCTGTGGCCATGGCCGCTTCTGCCTGAGCTACTTTAATGAGCTGGTCCCTGTCATCGAGAATCAGCAGGGTATCCCCTTTTTTGACAAGCTGGTTGTCGGATACACGTACTTCTTTGATATAACCGGAAATGCGGGGAATGATCGGACTGATATTCGCTGCAATTTGGGCATCGTCTGTTTCAGCATGTAGTTGTGCATGGTGCCACTTTGTAATTCCAAACCAGCTGCCACCAACGACAAGCGCAATCAATATGATCGGAAATACTTTGCTTTTCTTTTTGGGGGGTTGTGCCTGTTCAACGTTTTCGTTTGCCATAAAACTTAATAATTAAAGGTTGTTATTTTATATTCCGGGTTGATGCCAGTATTCCGGCTTTTTCCAATAAAGTATTGTATGCCAGGATCGCATCGGCTTTAGCCAGTTCAAGGCTGATCTCACTTTGCAGCATCAGCGCATTGGCATCCAGCAAATCTGTGACGGTCAGCAGACTATTATCGTACTTGTTTTTTACAATCTTATAGTTCTCGACGCCCTGTTCTATCGCAATTTTACTGACTTCCACTTTTTTCTGAGCAGTCAACAGCGATTCATAAGCCTGGTTGACCTGACGTCTAATATTTTCATTCATTTCTTCTTCATTGGCCTGCACTTCTGCAAGCTTGGCTCTCGCCTGTGACACGTGAGCGTTTGTCTTCCACAGGGAAGAAACATTGTAGGAAAGCCCGACTCCGAAAGTAAAAGCGTTCGTCACAGTGATAAAATTGGGGACGTCCAAAGCAATATATCCACCCGTAAGGGCCAGCGACGGATAATAGTCAGCTTTTGCTGATTTTATGCCGACTTGAGAGGCTTGCTTGCGGTATCCTATTGCCTGCATGTCTTTGCGGTTTTGCAGCGCCAGTTGTTCATAGTCTTGAACACTCTTCACGGCACCAGGTTCCACCAGACTCGAAGAATCAGGCAATAACACGGTTTCTTCCGGAAGACCCAGCATGATATTCATGTTGACCATGGTAACCTTCAAATTATTTTCCACATCTGCCAGCGTCAGTTCGATATTGGCTGTCTGCAACAAGGCCTTTAATTTGTCGTTGCGTGCGAGTAGTCCGTTTTTTTCGAGATTGGCAAAGTCTGCATCTCTGGATCTTGACTGGGCCAGATTTTCCTGAATTACCCGCAGGTTGGCTTTTGCTTTGTACAAATTGCTGAATGCATCGATGGTGTTTAGGATGACTGCGTCTTTATCCTGATCGGCGTCGAGCATAGCGGCTTTTTCCAAAAATTCAGAGGATTTTATTCCATACTGAATTTTCATTCCGGAATAGACAGGCAAGGAAAGATTGGCAATTCCATAAGCTGCCTGGTTAACCGTAATGGGCTGACCCGGTGTACTGGGTGGTTTAGCCTGCGTAATATCCGGTTGGGTAACGCGCAGGTATGACCCACTGATTTTCAAATCCGGTAGTTGGTTTTGTTTTGAAATGGTCGTATTGGCAGTTGCCTGCTCAATTCGGGCCTGGTCCGCTCCTAAGGATTTGCTGTTTTTAATACTGAGGTCAATGGCTTCTTCCATTGTAATTTTCCGGCCGTTGTCCTGACTATGACCGCTCAGGGATAAGAGCAAAAACGAAGCAAAGACATTTGCTGTTATGGTTGTTCTAAGATTCATGCGTTAAGATTGCTTTGTAAATATTTTTGATATGAACTGATAATTTCTTTCTCACCTGCCGTTCGAATTCTTCGTCACTCATAGTTTCCATATGGTGGTAGGTTCTGTAAAAATCCAGGTTTACCAGCGTGTGGGACACCGTACCAATCAGCGTGTTGGTCATCATGGGTATATCAATATTTTTTTTGAAAATGCCCTTTTTCTGGCCTACCCGGATCAGATCATTGATGTATTCGGAATTTTTTGTCTTCATTTTGTCCAGCATCTGGATAATGGAAGGATTCTGGTTGATGATCTGTTCGCAGAGCAGAATCCGGTGGAAAGTTTTTCTTTGTAGGATACCGTCAATATATACATCCACCAAGCTATACATTTTCTCCAAGGGATCCAGGCTGTTATCCTTTAACAAGTCGTCTACTTTCTCTTTGATATTCAGGCTTTTTCTTTCGAAAATTTCCTCCATCAACTTTTCCTTGGAACCGAAATAGTATGAGATCATGGCTGTATTGATACCCGCCGCTTCCGCGATATCCCGAACCGAGGTACCATCGAAACCTTTTTGGGAGAATAACAATTCCGCTGTGTCCATTAAAAGGACCTGTTTGGAAGATAAAGATGGTTTCATGGCGCAAAATTAATTAAACGTTTGTTTAAATATGCAATCTGGGTATATTATTTTTTTAAATCTGCGATCCGCCAATCATATTTCTTGCGTAAACAGTTGACATTATGTTATTTTCGCTCCTCCTAAAAAAATAATATGAAACGTTTTCTTCCTATTTTGTTGGCTTTCTCGGGGATCCTATTTTCCTGTCAGAGCCCTGTTCACTCCGACACGGCTGAGAACCAGGCCGATCCACTGGATATTTCCTCTGAAGACAGCAGCGTGAAACCCCAGGAAAATTTTTACCTGTTTGCCAACGGCACCTGGTTGAAAAATACCCAGATTCCTCCGGCTCAGTCTTCATGGGGAGCTTTTATCATCCTTCGCGATAGTACCACCGTCCGTTTGCACCGCATTTTGGATTCGCTGACCGGCGTATCGGGCGCCCTAAAAGGTTCTGTAGCCCAGCAAACCGGAGACTTGTACGCCAGTGCCATGGATTCCATTGGCATTGAAAAGAAAGGATTTCTTCCTATAAAAGAAGAGCTGGATAGCATCGCTGCTATAAATAACAAGGCAGCGTTATACCAGGAAATTGCCAAAGAATATGCGATCAATCATGGCCCGTTCTTTAATTTTTTTGTGCAACCCGATGACCGAAACAGCATGGTCAATGCAGCTCATTTCAATCAGGGGGGTCTCGGATTGCCCAGCAAGGATTATTATTTTATCAAGGACTCCGCCATTGCTCATATCCGCCAGGCCTATATCGCTTATATTACCAAGACCTTTACCTTGATCGGTCAAACCCCGTCAGCCGCTGCAATGGCCGCCCAATCCGTATTTAACCTGGAAACAGCGATTGCAAAGATTTCCAAGTCGCCTGAACAACTGCGCGATCCAATCGCCAACTATAATAAAATAATCGTTTCCGCTAAACCGGAATTAAAAAAATGGCTTTTGTTGCTTGGGGTTACCAACGATACGATCCTCGTTGGTCAACCGGCATTTTTTAAGGGACTGAATGTTATTTTGAACAACACACCCATGGAAACCTTAAAAAACTACCTGTGTTTTCATGTGGTGAACGACGACGCAGATTATCTTTCCCATGATTTTGTGGATGCTAAATTTACTTATGAGCAATTGCTTACCGGTCAAAAAATAATGCTTGAAAGATGGAAGAGAATGACCAATATGGTGGACAATGAACTGGGAGACAATCTCGGGCAAATTTATGTTCAGCAATATTTTACAACAGCCGACAAAGAGCGAATCGGATCGCTGGTAGACAACATCCTTTCAACCTATGCCGAAAGAATCCAGCAGCTGGACTGGATGAGTGATTCCACCAAACAAAAGGCCCTGATCAAATTGCACGCCATTGTGAAAAAGATCGGGTTCCCCGATAAATGGAAAGATTATTCATCGATTGATATTACCAAAGACAATATCATTGCAAACCTGAAGGGGACGGCCAACTACCGATACAAACGAGATCTGGCAAAAATCGGCAAACCAGTTGATCGTACGGAATGGCAAATGACTCCTCCGACCATCAATGCGTATTACGATCCGACCCAAAACAATATCAACTTCCCTGCTGGTATTCTCCAACCGCCGTTTTACTTTTCTCACGGTGACGACGCGGTCAACTACGGTGCCATTGGACTGGTTATCGGCCACGAAATCACCCATGGCTTTGACGATCAGGGCAGGCAGTATGATGCAGATGGCAATCTTAAAGAATGGTGGTCTCCCAATGACGCCATTCAATTTAAGAAAAGGGCCCAAAATATTATAAATCAGTACAACAACTATATTGCTGTCGATACTTTTCACCTGAACGGCAGCCTGACTGAGGGGGAAAATATTGCAGACAACGGTGGTCTTGCCCTAGCTTATGCTGCATTCAAGAAAACGGAACAGGGTAAAAGAAATGAAAAAATTGACGGATTTACACCTGACCAGCGCTTTTTCCTCTCACATGCTCAGGTCTGGAAGATCAAGATGCGCGAAGCGGCGCTTATCAGCAGAGCCCTAACGGATCCCCATTCATCTTCCATGTGGCGCGTGAATGGACCGCTCTCCAACATGCCCGCATTTTACGCTGCATTCAATGTACAACCCAGCGATTCCATGTACAGACCTGACAGTGTCCGGGTGAAAATCTGGTAATATTCTGGTCATATAAGGTGCTTGGTCATCATAAGAAAAAATGCTTAAAACCCTTGCCAGTCAAGGGTTTTAACATTTCCATAAAGGGCTTTGCCATGATAAAATCGGGCATTTTTGGACTTTCACCCTGTTGAATGCGGGTTATATTTGTTCTGGAATTGAGAATTAACAGCATCCAATCGGATCATTTCTCATCAGGTATTATCAACCGGTTGCCCTCACTTTTGCTTCCATAATTACTGATGATTCTTGCCGTAAAGATTTTGTTCAATTATTTTTCACTTATTAAATCGTCACATTATGAAACCAGTAATCGCATCCTTTAATTTGAAAAAATCAGCATCGGCACTTGCAGCAGCCGTGATCTTATCACTTGGTTCTGCCAGCGCAGTACATGCAGCACCGATCATTGAAAAAATTATCAGTCCAGCCGACAAGGAATTGACTGTAAGTTTTGTTGGAAAAGCCGAAGACGGATTGGTATTCCACCTGGAATTTGAAAACAAAACCGGTGAAAAATTTTATCTCATCATAAAAAATGATGCCGATGAAATAGTATACCAGGCTGCTTTCTCCGGAACTAATTTCGAAAAGAACATCCGCATCGCCAACGCAGAAGCCGAATTACATCCCACTTTTATCATCCGCACTGCTTCTGAAGAAGTTGCGCGTAAGTTTTCGGTGAAAACAAAGACTACAGAGAATTTAGTTGTAACCAATTTATAATTCTACCCTTTCTCTATGAAAAAGGCTTCCATTTGGAGGCCTTTTTTATTTTTTAATTGTCCACTACTTGTATGGAAGGACGCGTATCTGAAGGATCTCGGTGATCATAGGAGAGGCGGAAATTTTTTAAATCCGGTTTATACACCCGCTTCCGGCGTAGTTCATATTGATAAAAATCTTGCCCCAGCCTGTATAAAAATGGAAGGGCAACACTTTGGTATTCGTAGACATTGTCATTTAATATTCCATCTGCATTGGCATAAACCGTAGCCGTAAGCATGAATTCTGTTTGATGAGTGAAATCGACGATGTATGACACATCGGTCATGAATCCATAAGCCCAGCCGACCTTATTGAAAACGCGGACATTGTCCGGAAGCCTGTGACCTCCATTCTGAAAATAAAATTTCACATAGCTATCAAAAAATTCCGTCGTATCGTATTTCGGATAGGGGGTTTCCGAAGGGTATTGGGACAGATATTGCCACAGAAACAAGTCATCGGTTTTGCCAAGATGAAACCGTTTTGACGCCGGAAAGGAGCCAGGAAATAAGGCGCTTTGCAAAAGTTGTTGAAGATCCTCCAGGGTTATCCGGTTGTGCCGACTAAAATCCATCGGTTCATGAATGAGGCTGTCCCGGGCATTGAGATAGGCATTCCCTATTTTGACCACTCCATTGAAGACGAAGGAGTCCGTATTGAATGCCGGAGGCTGAATATAAATGGTTTTGCCATCATTATCCAGGAACCGGATCTGGTTGGTATGTCGATTCTCAGCTTCTGAAAGAGGCATAAACTGTCGCAAGATGCGTGTTTGAGAAAATCCCATTTCGTGAAGCCTTCTGTTTAGCATACGCTGTCCCACAAATTCATACATCCGGTTATAGGCATCGTTGTCGCTGATCAAAAAAGCCTTGCGTATAAACTGTGCAATAGAAGGGTATCCATCTGCAGAACTGCTGTCCCTTAAAAGGGCCTGCTGACCGGAATAACTGCTGTCATAGGCCATCCGGGTAAATTTATCCACACCTGGGTGTTGTATCCGATTCAGTTTTTCCAGGGACAACAAAGCCAAGGGTAATTTGACCGTAGATGCAGGATAAAAATAAAGATTGGGGGAGACATGAAAATAATAATTCCTGAAGTGGGGTTGGTTGTGAAGGTCCCGGTCTATTCGCGTATAAATAATTTGCACTCGGAAAGAGTCTGGTTGGTGGAGAAGCTTCTGCAGGACGGCGCTGGTATCAGCGCCGAGAAGGTCGACCATGAAGGAATCTGTTTTAAATTGCCCCTGGACGCAACCCGAAAAAGCAACTGAACACAGAACGAATAAGAAAAAAAACCTCATTCCCGAAAATACTACTATTCGGGTTTATTGGTTTCTTCTATCGTTTGTCCGGATTGCGTCCGTCTGCCCAAGAACCGGCTCTGGAATCAGGGAGCTTTTCAAGTCGGGTAAAATTCAAAAAAAAGCTCTTGGTTCCTGTAGGAATAAACTAGATTTGGGTCTTATAAGATCAACATGAAACTTTTTGTTGCCGGCATCCCTTATGACTTTGACGATACAGATTTAAAGGAAATGTTTGAACTCTATGGCGAAGTAGTTTCCGCCAAAGTGGCCATCGATCGTGAAACACGCAAAAGCAGGGGCTTTGGCTTTTTGGAAATGAGCGTGGCCCTGGAAGCAAAAGAAGCCATTGATGCACTCAATGGAGCTAAACTTCGCGGCGGGAAGGAACTGGTTGTTCGCGAAGCGGAGGAAAAACCCAGAGAAAATAAGCCCAGAGACAACAGCGGAGGTGGTTATCGTCCCCGCAGATAAGGTCAGTCGCTTAGCTTTACAAAACCTCCGTCAATCGGATAATCGTTTCCAGTTATAAATGAAGCCTCATCTGAACACAGATACAACGCCAGGGAGGCTACTTCTTCGGGTTTAGCCATCCGTCCAATGGGCTGACTCTCCGATAATTTTTTAAACATAACATCTTCCATCCCCGGATAGTTTTTTGCAATAAATCCGTCCACAAAAGGGGTATGCACCCGTGCAGGAGATATGGAATTACAACGGATATTATAGCGGATATAGTCTTTGGCGACCGAAAGGGTCATCGCCAGGACGGCGCCCTTGGTCATGCTGTAAGCAAAGCGGTCAGATAAGCCAACCAATCCAGCTATAGATGCCATATTCAGTACAACGCCTCCCTGCTGTTTCATATGCGGAATACAACTTTTACACAAGTGGTAGACTCCTTTAACATTGACTGAAAACAGTTTTTCAAAATCTGCCGGGTCCGTGGTTTCTACGTTCCCGACATGGGCAATTCCCGCATTGTTAACCAAAATATTGGGAATTCTCTTTCTTACTATGGTATCTATGGTTTTCTTGACCTCCTCTTCCTGGTTCACGGAACAAATAAAGTAATCGGCGCTTCCCCCCTTTTTCCGGATTTGCTCCACGACCGCTGCCGAACCATTTTCATCCAAATCCAGAATATACACATGAGCTCCCTGCTCCGCAAACAACAGGGAAATTGATTTACCGATACCACTTCCGCCACCTGTGATGACCGCCGTCTTATTTTTTAGACTGTACATAAGTCGAAATTACAATGGATGACTCAAAAAGGGTGTAGTTTCATAAATTTGCATTCCAGTTTCTCCCAATGATTCAAAAGCTTCGTCATTTTTCAACCCAGCTCGACGGTGAACTACTATTAGACGAAACCTCGCGTATATTATATGCAACCGATGCTTCGGCCTATCGGGAGGTTCCACTGGCAGTGGCGATTCCCCGATCAGAGACGGATCTGAAAAAACTGATTTTGTTTGCCCGAGAAAATCAGACTTCCCTGATTCCGCGCACAGCGGGAACTTCTCTGGCAGGCCAGGTCGTGGGCAAAGGAATCATTGTGGACGTTTCCAAACATTTCACAAAAATCCTTGAATTCAATAAAGAAGAAGCCTGGGTCCGGGTGCAACCTGGCGTTATCCGCGATGAGTTGAACCTATTCTTAAAACCCCATGGATTGCTGTTTGGTCCGGAAACATCTACCGCCAACCGGGCAATGATCGGAGGTATGGTGGGTAATAATTCCTGCGGCTCCAATTCTGTCGTGTACGGGAGCACCCGCGAACACCTGGTGGAAATAAAAGCCTTGTTAAGTGACGGATCGGAAGCCGTTTTTCAATCCCTGGATCTGGAAACCTTTCACAGAAAATGCGAGGGGGAAAATCTGGAATCAGGAATTTACAAAACCATCCGTTCGATCTTGGGCAATTATGAAAACCAGGTGGGCATCCGAAAGGAATTTCCAAGAAAATCCATCGAAAGGAGAAATACCGGTTATGCCCTGGATATATTGGTGGATTCCGCGCCTTTTACCCTGGGAGGCCCTGACTTTAATTTCTGCAAACTAATCGCGGGCTCCGAAGGAACCCTGGCCCTGATCACAGAAATTAAATTACACCTGGTCCCGCTGCCACCGAAGGAGACGGGCCTGTTGTGCGTTCATTTCCACACGATTGACGAATCTCTCCGGGCCAATTTGATTGCACTCAAATACCATCCGAGCGCCAGTGAACTGATCGATCACTATATTCTGGAGTGCACAAAAGACAATATCGAACAAAATAAAAACCGCTTTTTCGTTCAGGGTGATCCGGGCGCCATCCTGGTGATCGAATTTAAAAAAAGTCACCGCCAGGAAATAGAAGAAATCGCTACAGCACTTACCGAAGAATTGAAACAGGCCGGGCTGGGTTATCATTTTCCCCTTTTATTCGGGGAAGACACCCTGAAGATCTGGACTTTGAGAAAAGCCGGCCTGGGATTGCTGGGCAATATGCCGGGTGATAAAAAACCGGTTCCGGTGGTAGAAGATACCGCTGTGGATGTTCATGATCTGCCGGAATACATTGGTGAATTTAACGCCCTGCTCACCAAACACGGTTTGCATTCCGTTCATTATGCCCACGCAGGATCCGGAGAAATTCACCTCAGGCCGATCATCAACCTTAAGACAGAGGAAGGCAATCAGATGTTCAGAACCATTGCTGGTGAAATCGCGGTACTGGTAAAAAAATACCAGGGGTCCCTAAGTGGTGAACACGGCGACGGTCGTTTACGCGGTGAATTCATTAAACAAATGGTGGGCAATCACAACTATGAGCTATTCAGGATCATCAAGAAAAGCTGGGATCCGCAGAACATCTTCAACCCCCATAAGATCGTCGATACGCCGCCGATGAACTCCATGCTGCGATATACGCCGGGTCAAAAGACGCCCATTTTCAATACCGTATTCCGATATTATAACCAGGACATTTTGCAACATGCCGAACAATGCAATGGATCCGGTGACTGTCGCAAGACCCAACTTTCCGGGGGAACCATGTGTCCCTCCTTCATGGCTACTAAAAACGAAAAAGACACCACCCGGGCCCGGGCCAATATCCTCCGAGAGTTCCTCACCAATTCTCAAAAACTTAACCGCTTTGATCATCAGGAAATCTATGAGGTCATGGACTTGTGCCTGAGTTGTAAGGGTTGCAAATCAGAGTGCCCCTCCAATGTGGATGTGGCCAAATTAAAAGCAGAATTCCTCCAGCAATACCACGATATTCACGGTGTGCCCTTCCGTTCACGGCTGATTGCCAATTTTAACCGGACTGCCCGGCTTGGATCCATCGCCCCGGCCCTTTACAATTTTTTCATGAAAAATGATTGGACCAGCAAACTGGTCAAGAAGGCATCCGGATTTGCGTTGGAACGATCTATGCCCCTGCTGGCAAAAAAAAGTTTGAAAAAATGGTATCAGTCCAGGCCCAGGGTTCCGGAAAAAAAATTGAAAAAGGTCTACCTCTTTTGTGACGAATTTACAAACTACAACGACGCACAGACCGGTATCAAAGCAGTGCTGCTGCTGGAAAAACTGGGATACGAAGTATCCATTCCCAACCATGAAGAAAGCGGAAGAGCCTGGCTTTCCAAAGGATTGCTGCGGGATGCAAAAAAAATTGCCAACAAAAATATTTCTCTTTTAAAAGGGTTGGTGACTCCAGAAAGTCCCCTGCTGGGTATTGAACCCAGTGCCATCCTCACCTTCCGGGATGAATACATCGACCTGGCCAATGAAGACCAATTTGAAGCGGCAAAAGAATTATCCAAAAATGTTTTTCTGATCGATGAGTTTATAGCAGCGGAAATAAAAGCGGGCAGGCTGGATAAAAATCTGTTCACCAAACAAGCCCGGCTGATCAAACTACACGGTCATTGTCAGCAGAAAGCTTTGTCATCCCTTTCCCATTCTGTCACGATGCTGAGCTTCCCCGAAAACTACCGGGTCGAAACCATTCCTTCGGGATGCTGCGGAATGGCGGGATCTTTTGGATATGAAAAAGAGCACTACTCGCTTTCCATGCAGATTGCGGAACTTGTCTTATTGCCCGCCATTCGAAAGACTACACCCGAAACGATCATTGCAGCACCCGGTACCAGTTGCCGGCACCAGATTAAAGATGGTTGTGGAAAAAAAGCGCTGCACCCGGTAGAGGTCTTGTACGATGCTTTAATGTAGCCCAACGCTTAAATACATACCAAAATGGATACACGACGCAAATTTTTACAGAAAATCAGCGGATCAGCCATCGGGCTGTCTTTATTGCCCGGTCTAGGGATGGCCACCCGACTGACTGCCGATAAAACCTTCAGCGGCAAAACGCTGAATGTTGCCATCTTGGGACTGGGCAACTATGCAACCAGGGTAGCAGAAGCCATGACGCTTTGTACCAGAGCAAAACTTACCGGATTGATCAGCGGTACCCCATCCAAAATCGCAGCATGGCAGGCCAAATACAATATTCCAGCAAAAAATTGTTACAACTACGATAACTACGATGCCATCCAGGATAACTCTGATATAGATGCCGTTTATATCATCACCCCCAACGCTTTGCACGCAGAAGAAGCAATTCGTGTCGCCAAAGCGGGAAAACAGGTAATATGTGAAAAGCCAATGGCCATCAGTGTGAAGGAAGGAGAAGAAATGATTGACGCTTGTAAAAAAGCGCATGTAAAACTTCTAGTAGGATACCGGATGCATTTTGAACCGCACACCCTAGAAATCATTCGGCTTCGCAAAGCGGGTGAATTTGGGAAAATAACTTTTTTTCAAGGCCTCTCCGGGTTCACCATCGGAGATCCTTCGCAATGGCGACTCAATCCAAAACTTTCAGGCGGTGGTTCGATGATGGATATCGGGATTTATTCGGTGAACGGTTCCCGTTATATGATCGGTGAGGACCCGGTCTGGGTGAATGCAGTGGAAACAAAAAACGATCCGGTAAAATTCGTTGCCGGTATAGATGAAACCATGCAGTTTCAACTTGGATTTCCCGGTGGCGCCGTGGCTTCCTGCCTCTCGACTTATTCAATGAACAACCTGGATCGTTTTTTTCTGGATGGCGTGAACGGATTTGCAGAATTGCATCCGGCAACCGGCTATGATCCAACAGAAGGTTTTACCCATAAAGGTCCGCTCAATTTCCCAACAACCGTACACCAGGCTGTACAAATGGATGAAATGGCTGCCATTATATTGGATGGCAAACAGCCCGTTTTACCAGTAGATGGAGAAGAGGCATTGAAAGACCTGAAAGTGATTGAAGGCATCTATAAATCCGCGAAATCCGGGAAAACCGTAAACCTAACCATCTGATCCAATTTTCCTATTTCATTTAACCAGGTATCCGACCTGAAAATTTTTTTTGGTTAAACCCATGGGCTCAGGATGCAAGATACCACTCCGCCGTTTCGCGTATTCCCGCATCGTAGGTTGTCGGACTGAATTGAAATGCCTTTTCAAATTTGGAAGAATCAAACACATAAGGATACTCGTTCTGATATAACATTTCGCTCAGTTCTTTCATGATGGGCATGAATAAACCCGTTGTTTTAATCAGCCACTTTGGAAGTGTTTGCACCTTATTTCCAGCTTTCATATATTTCGCCGCCAAAGCCACAAATTCATTCCCGGTTAACGCTGGAGCATCCGTTGGCAGATGCCAAGCCTGACCATAAGCGCTGTCGGTTACCGCCAACAGGTAAAGACCCTTGGCTGCATCCGGCGTGTAGGTAAAAGAATGGGGTTGTTTGGAATTGACAAACCACTGGGCCGTTTTACCTTTTTTCATTTTATCGAAAATTAGGATGCTGGCCACACTGGTTTGTTCAGCCCGGGGTCCATAAAAATCCGCCGCTTTGGCGATGAGGCCTTTGAGACTGCCCGACTGAATTTCACTCATCAGCATGTCATCCAGACCAGCCCGAATCTTTCCTTTTTCACTGGAAGGTCGAAAGGGAGTAGATTCTGTCATTTTACCCTCCACCCGACCATACATATAAACATTGTCAAAAAAGACCAGTTTTGCCGCACTGGCTTTACAGGCGTCGATCGTATTGCGCATAATGACCGGCCAGTTTGTTTTCCAGGTCTTGGTGTTGTATTCCAGACCCACCAGTAAATAAACCACATCGGATCCTTTTACTGCGTCAAAAACCGCTGTTCTGTTTAATACATCGGCCGTTCGAATGTCCGCACCCGGCACCTGTTTTGGATTTCGCGAAACCAGGCGGATTTGCTGGCCATTTAACTGCAGGATCGGAATCAGTTCCCGTGCGATGGTTCCATTGGCTCCAAGAATGGTATGAAGTGGCATATATAAAAATTAAGGATTGCGTCCGATAAAAATACCTAAAACGCATTGAACAAAAGATATTCCAGACGGATCATTACTCCGTTGGGGGCAACTCTTTGCATGTCGCTGTACAGTTGAAATTTGTATCCAATATCGAGCCGGGTCTGGCTATGAAAAATAAACTGAATGGCCGGTGCCATATCCAAAAAATTTTCATGGGTGGCTAAAAGGTGCTGGCCGATCAGCTCCAGCATCAGATTCAGGTTTGTCTGTTTGTAATTCGTATATTTTTGGGGGAAGATGAGTCTGCCGGTAGAAATACTCGCGTTCAGCGCCTGGTCGGCCTGGCCCGGTGGAATCTTGTTCTGGCTGCCGTTGTTATAGGCCTGATTAAAACCAATGGCTGCAGAAATCGCCTGTTTGTGCAAAAGCTGGGTGCCGATCAAACCGAGTGCGTATCCGGTGTTATTTCTAGTAAGGTCGATCTCTTGCTGAAAAATCTCTGAATTGTTCAGACTCAGGCGACCAAAAGCTGCCAACCTGAAATGTTTGTTCACACCGTCGGCTGCGTACAATCGGTACTTGGCATATCCACCACCTCCTACTGCATGAAAATGGCCGTTTTGATTCGTAAAAAACCCATCCAGGTGAATCATCAGGTTCTTGTTGGCTCCCCACATAATTTCAGGAAGCAGCTGGTAGTTGAGCGAACTGGTTGATTTGTCATACATCAGCCAGTTGCTGGCTCGGAGCCCGAGGGATTTGGCAGGCATGTTGCTGGCCGGTTCGGTAAATACGAATAACTCTTGTGCCGCCAAATCGCCGCAGACCCACCCCAGCATCACCTGGATGCCGATGACTGCTATTGCTTTTTTCATGTTATGATTGGCGGATCGTCACGTGAAATATTCGACCGTTGCCTTCTGCCGCTGGCATGGACTGATAAGATGCCCCATATTTTTTTCGGTCCTTGTCGGATAGATAGTCCCGATCCACCACCAGCAGCTTCTTTTTCCCCAGCAGGTTTTGTTTATGGATATCTACGAATTGAAAAATGAGATTATTGAGTCTCAAGGACGAATCAGGGGCTACTTCGACGTTTTGAAAATTTGCATTCACTTCCATCCAAGCAACTGAAAAACCGGCATCCGTCACCGCTTTTTTCAGATTTTCCAGGGATACAACGGCGGGATCCTTAAACTGAATATGATAACTCGTGTGTTCAATGTCTTCCTCAACATTGGACACGTTCGGAACTTTCTCCAGTGCTTTATAGATGGCCCGGCTACACATACTGCAAGTAAGTCCGCTGGCTTGAATAGAAACCGATTGGATTTGTCCAAAACTAAGGGTGGACGTAAGCAGGACTGTCCACAACAAATAAAGGCTCTTCATAAAAAATTATTTAGGGTAACAAGAAAGTATTTTTTTAAAATAGAAAGATGTTTTTGACTTCAAAAACATCAGAGGCCCCGTGGCCGGGGCGGAAAGAAAATGATCAAATGCGGAAATTGCGATGGAGTAAAAAAACAGATCGTTTAAGAAAAGGGGGCGAATGGGTAGGGGTTCTATTGCCGTTGAATACAACCGGGTAGGATAAATCGAAGAAGTCCTCCGCGGGAAGCGGATGGGTTGCGAATTGCGGGAATTCAAATTCTGACTGCGCCCATTTCTGGTCGCCGCCTGTTTTGATTTCTTTTTGATCGTCTTTGCAACAATTCTTTTTGGAAAGCTGGCCTTCCTTGCCGGTCGTTTTCGGCATGCCGCAGTAAGGGCAATGGGCGGATTCATGGTTTAGAAATCCCCACGAAACGATTTTCCCCATACAATAGTGAAGGTGTATGGTCGCCCCCAAAGAAGTGGAGAGATATAAAACAGCTACTATGGAGGTCAGGAATTTCTTCATGATATATCCAACAATGCCCGGGTGTTCGGCTATTAAAATTAAATATATTTACGGGATGGTCAAGGTTTATTTCAGAAAACCAGGCTTCTTTAACATTACAAACGGAAATCCCCCATTTTTAGGATGCTTGCTATCTTTGAATATATTTTCCACTTCGATAATTCGAAAAATGCATGACGAATAGACGAGTTGCCATACAACAGTTGCTATTGATCTGGGCTGGGGTCGCTTTCCTTCCCGCCTGCCTGCACGACTCACCAAAAGTTTCCCTGCCTTTGAAATCCATAAAAATTGATCCGCAAGAAGAAGCCATGCTGGCAGACCTGGCAGAAACAATCCTTCCTAAAACCGACACGCCGGGTGCCCGGGATATTTCAGCCCATTTGTTTGTCTTAAAAATGGTGGACGATTGTGCTACCAAAGAACAACAGGAAAATTATATCAAGGGAATGAGGGAATTTGAATCCTTCGTGGTAAAAAAAACCGGGAAATCTTTTTCAGACCTCGACGATGCCCAAAGAAAAGCCATTGTAGCGGAGTTGAATCAACAAAGGCCTTCGGAAAAAGGTATAGGTTTCTTTTATCAGTCCACCAAATACCTAACCATTGAAGCTTATACCACTTGCGAATATTATCTCACAAAAATCAGGGGATACAAAATGTTGCCAGGAAAATTTCAGGGCTGCGTTCCTGTACAAAAAGCCTCATAACAAAATATTAAAATGGGAAACCAGAAAGATGATGTCAAAGCGCGGACTTTCGATGCGATCGTGATCGGTTCGGGAATGAGCGGCGGCTGGGCAGCCAAGGAATTGTGTGAAAACGGATTGAAGACCCTGGTATTGGAAAGAGGAAGAAATGTGGTGCATACCAAGGATTACACCACAACCAATCTGGAACCCTGGCAATTTGAGCACCGGGGTCAGGTTCCTGAAGCGATTACGCAGGCAAACCCCGTCGTGAGCCGGTGTTATGCTTTCCGGGAGGATGCCATGCAATTTTTCGTGAAGGATACAGATCAGCCTTATGGCCAGACAAAACCCTTTGACTGGATTCGGGGTTATCAGGTGGGCGGAAAATCCTTGTTATGGGCAAGGCAAACCCAGCGTTGGAGTGATTTCGACTATGAGGGGCCAGCCAGGGACGGATTCTCGGTTGACTGGCCTATTCGATATAAAGACATTGCTCCCTGGTACAGTTATGTGGAGAAATTTGCAGGTATTTCCGGTAACAAAGACGGCCTGGATGTGCTGCCGGATGGAGAATTTTTACCACCCCTGGAGCTCAGTTGTGTAGAAAGTTATTTCAAGGATTTTGTGTCAAAAAATTATCCCGACCGCCACGTAATCTATGCAAGATGCGCACACCTTACCGAACCCAAACCTATTCACTTGGAACAGGGACGGGGGCAATGCCAAAACAGAAACCTCTGTCAGCGGGGATGTCCGTTCGGCGGTTATTTTGCCGCCAATTCGACCACCATCCCTTGGGCTATGAAAACCGGGAATATGACCCTTCGCCCTTTTTCAGTGGTGCAGTCCATTGTCTATGATGAGAAGAAAGGAAAAGCAACCGGTGTCCTGGTGGTAGATGCCAATACCAAAGAGGTGACAGAATATTTTGCCCGGGTAATTTTCTTGAATGCAGCAGCCACCAATTCCAATCTCATTCTATTAAATTCAAAATCCAGTCGTTTTCCCCATGGATTGGGCAATGACAGTGGAGTACTGGGAAAATACTTTGCCTTTCACAACTACCGGGGGCATATCTCAGCCCAATACGAAGGATATCCAGACAGGTCCACCGCCGGCGGTCGACCCACGAGTGCATATATTCCACGATTCCGCAATGTCCGCAGACAGGAAACAGATTTTCTCCGAGGATACGCATCGGTTTTTTCCGCGAACCGGTACTCCGAACAAAAGCAAGATGGTTTTGGTGTTGAATTAAAAAACAATCTGGCGAAAAAAGATCCGGGTCCTTGGCGCATCGGATCTCAGATGATGGGAGAAACCATTCCGAAAGAAAGTAATTTTCTGAGTTTGGATCCGGTCAAGACCGATCATTGGGGTGTTCCCTTGCTGAATTTTTCCGTTGACTACGACGACAACGACAACAAGATGGTGAAAGATTTTATGGAACAACTAACTGAAATGTATACCCGGGCGGGATTTACTCAAATTCAAACCTATGATTCCCATCAGGCGCCGGGTCTGGATATTCATGAGATGGGAGGTGTACGCATGGGAAAGGATCCAAAGACTTCCATGCTCAACAAATTCAACCAGTTGCACGCCTGCCCCAATGTATATATCTCCGACGGGGCCTGCATGACGAGTACCTCCACTCAAAATCCTTCATTGACTTATATGGCGCTCACTGCCCGCGCCTGTGACCATGCCATCGGACAAATGAAACGCCAAGAATTATAGGAGAATTTAAAGGGGGTGGAAAGAATTTTTCTTCCCTCCCTTTCACCATGAATATCCGTAGTGGGTCCTTAAATGGGCGAAGCCAAATCAATTGCGTATGTTGCAGGCAGATTTAATTTCCCCTCACTTCAAGCATTGTTATGTCCAAACTAAAAATCTTCGGATCAGCGTTTCTCTTGTCTCTGCTATCAGCCTGTGCTCCCAGTTCATCCATGCGCATCATGGCTACCTGGGTGAATCAAAAAGATATGCCCGTTCCCCAACCCGGTAAACACAAGATTTTTATTTTCGCGATGACCCAGAATTATGACGCCCAGCTGAACCTGGAAACGGATTTGGCCGCAGCCGCCGAAGCCAAGAGGATTAAAACAGTGAAAAGCATTGATGCCTTTGGACCGATCGTTACTTTGGATCAATTACCCAAAACGGATGTGCTGCTAAAAGCCATCCGCGATCTGGGCTGCGATGGAATTTTTACCATCGCCGTGGTGGACCAGGAGGACAAAACCCACTATGTTCAGGGTAGTTCTTCCGGAGTTTATGTGCCCTACGCCGGTTACGGATATTATTACAGCGGATATTACGCATATACGCCTAATTTTTATTCGCCCGGATATTACTCTACCAGCAAAACTTATTATATCGAAAGCAATCTTTTCAATGCCAATACGGAAAAAATGCTCATCTCTATGCAATCCAAAGTGGTGAATCCGCCAGACATCGTAAAGGCCAGTAAACAGTATACCCAGATGCTCGTTACCGAACTTCAGGCACACGGACTGATGAAAGACTAGGGTTGAAAAGACAATGGAATGAAGAATTCCAGTTTGCTACCAGCCTGGGCATTGGATTCAAACTTTACTTCCCCGTTGAATGATTCCACCCGGTTCACGATATTGACGATTCCGACCCCGCTTTTCTTAAGGCCAATTTCGAACCCGATGCCGTTGTCGTGTAAAGACATATAAATCTTTTCCTTTTTTAGTTGCATCTTGATCTGAACCTTGGAAGCTGAAGCATGTTTATATACATTATTCAATTGTTCTTGAATAATACGATAAATATTCAGCTTTAAATCATCCGATACTTCAGGTTGATCGGGTATATCGTAGTCCAAGGATATCTTAAATCCGATCCCTTCTTCCATTATTTTAATCAGGGATTCAATTTGTTCCTTTAAATCAAAGCCCTTCAAAGGCGTCACATGTTTCTTGCTCAGCACCCGGATTTCAAAAATGGTTGCATCGATGAGGCGAAGGGACTTGGTTACAAAATCCTTTTTCCCGGCCGGTGTCTGTTTTGCCGTGCTTAGGCACATCCTGGTATTGGACAGCAGCTGACTGACATTGTCGTGCAATTCTTTTCCGATGATATTCCTTTCCCTTTCCTGGGCCTTGATAACAGCCCGGGTGATCTTTTTTTGTTCCTGCACCTTTAGTTCCAATCGTTCATGCTCCATCTCCCGTTGCATCCGGCGCATTTCGGTAACATCCCGTACAATAGCCATGATCCGGTCTTCCCCAAATTTCTTCAGGTTGGCCTCTGTTTCAATCAGGGTGCCATTTTTATGAATCATGATTCGATCACTAAAAATATGTTTACCCTTCATCAACAGGTCGTTGCGCAGGGGTCTTTCCTTCAATTGGAACGGACAAACCAAGGAACGAATATTCATCCGCAAAAGTTCCCGTTTGCTGTAGCCAAACAGTTTGCATAAACTTCCGTTCACGTCCGTAAAATTCCCTTCGAAATCTGTTATAAGAATGGGGTCAGATGCTTGTTCAAATAAAGACCGGTATTTTTTATCATTTTCTTTTTCTCCCCTTTGGGCTTCATGCCTTGCAGACAGGTCAATACCCGAGCCCAGAAGACAGGGTTTGCCTTCGTATTTTACAGTTGTCCCATTCAGATGAAAGAGCAACCGCTTGCCCGTCTTGGTGACAATTTCCATCTCCACTTCATGAAATCCCTCCTCAAAAACTTTGCGGATGGCGGCTTTTATTTGATCATGGTCTCGTTCGTCGAAGAAATCAATCGGATGCATTTTTTCAATTTCCTCGTTGCTGTATTCGGATATGATTTCGAAATTTTTATTCCAGCGAATATTTCTACCGGACTCGTCCAAGAGATAAAAAATACCGGGCAGGTTATTGATGATCAAATCGGACAAATCGGATTTGTTAATACGCCTTTCTTCCAGATTGAAATGATTGAGTGATCTAGGGCTCTTGTTATTTTCGGGGAAATCCGTCATGACAGAAATGATTATGATATTCGATCAGATAATATCTGCTCGCCGTCGATTCTGGTCATTGGCTATAAACGTCAAAATGACATGTATTGCGAAGGACTTTTTATTTTCGGGCTGCAAAATTAATGATTTTAATCATAAAATTTACCCAAAAAAAGGATAAAACCAAAGGCTCCTTAAATTAAATTAAGCTGATGTGACGTCCGTATACAGTTCATAATCAGATTATCATAAAAAAAGTAAAACCTGCCTGGAGGGGCAGGTTTTACTAGATGCATTCCGCTTGCTATTTTTTATTGGACTGTTTATCTTTTTGCCAATCTGATGATTTGTTTCCACTTTGCTTGTTACTATCCTGGGTAGAACGACCATGTTGTTGCGGATTTTCGTTTTTTCCGTTCTGCATGGCTCCCGTCTTTTTTTGCTGGTCAGAATTCCCCTGGTGTTTGGTATCCTGATCCTGGTTTGTTTGTTTCATAATAGATCAATTTAATACGGCAACGCTTCAAATTCTGTGCCTTGGCATGCAGATCCATCAGAGACCTTTTCCAACCACCTGGGTAGAGATCCCGGTGTAAACCTAAATTACTTGCCTAACTTAGGGGGCAGGTCCTGAGCCGAGCCCAGGTGCCCTGCCTAATTTCACAACTCCATGAAGGCTTTTCCCAAAAAAAAGACAAAAATTCTGAAACTATTTGGCGACGCGCTGGAAGAATTCAAGCTCAATGATCCTTTGCGTATGGCAGGGGCGACGGCATTTTTTACAACATTTGCCCTACCTGCTGTTTTGTTAATTTTAATTCAGGTGTTCGGACTGGTGTTGACCCCCCGATTTATGGCGCGCCAACTTTTTCATAACCTGGGTCAAGTGGTAGGAAAAAACACTGCCGGGGAATTGCGCGAGATCCTTTTCAACGTTCGTTTGCTTTTCAGAAACTGGTATGAAGCGACGTTTGGATTTCTTTTTTTGATTTTTGTGGCTACTACACTTATAAAAGTCATTAAAGACTCGTTAAATCAACTATGGAATATCCGAACGGTCCGGCCGACGGGATTTAAGTTTGAGATGCTGAACCGGATGAAGGCATTTCTGGTAATCATGATTGCCGGCATGCTGTTTATGGTGGTTTTGGTCTTTGAAGGCGGACTGGCCTTTGTTCGTCGCGATTCCAATACCCAGGCTGTTCAAGGAATTCAGCTTGTCTATTTCCTTCGGCAAGTTGTTTCCTTTATTTTGGTAACGATTTGGTTTTCCCTTCTGTTTAAATTTTTACCCGACGCCCGACCTTCGTGGAAGACGGTTCTGGCGGGCGCAACATTTACCGGATTGTTGTTTACCCTGGGGAAAATAATTCTCCAATGGTTGTTAACTTATAGCAGTATGAAAACCATTTATGGTGCGAGTACATCCTCCGTTCTGCTCCTGCTCTTTGTTTTTTATTCTTCTTTTATTTTCTACTATGGGGCCTGTTTTACAAAAGTGTGGGCAGCGTTGTACAATAAACCCATCCAGCCGGCAGCACATGCCGAGAAATATGAATGGTCACAGGTCCAGCAAAAAAGCAGGTATTGAGTCTATTTGGGTTTGAACTCCATTTTTACCCCTATACCCTTTCCGGCTTTTTTTTGCTCGGCGGTCTGATAGATGGTCTTGGTCATGGTTCCAAGGAGTTTTCCGCCATATTTTAAATAACTGATGGAATCAGATTTTTTGATAATGGTCGCTTTGTCAATATCGGCCTCCGTAGGATCTCTGTCCAGGTACTTGGTCAGGTATTTTTTTGCCATATGGTGATCCACATTGGTCTTTTCGATCTGTGCCATGGGAACCTCCTTTTCATGGAATATCTTGGTAACGGAGATCTTCTGAGGAGATTTGCGCTTAACCGGCACTTTTGCTTCTGGTTTAGCGGTTTCTGGCGCTGTTTTCACGGCCTGAACTGCTGTTTTTGATTTTGGTGCCACAGTAACAATGTTTAGATTCTGGTAAATATAACCATTCCCGGGTGATTTATTTACCTTACTCCTGGATTGAAAATACATGTCAAATGAAACTAATCAGGTGGAGAAAGGGCCAAAAAACCCTACCCGGCATCATCATCGAAGGACAATTTTATGACCTGAGCTCCTTCGGCGAAGATTTCAATGAGGCTTTTTTTGAAACCGGGGGTCTGGACCGCCTGGTATCATTTCTGGCCAACCACCCCGGTAAGCTTCCTGCCATTCATTCCCCGGTTTTACTGGCTTCTCCCGTAGCCAGGCCTTCCAAACTGGTGTGTATTGGCTTGAACTACGTGGATCATGCCCGCGAAACCAAGGCCCAGCCTCCGGCGGAACCCGTAATTTTCCTGAAGGCCACCACGGCCCTTTGTGGCCCTTTTGATCACATTATCATCCCCAAAAATTCTAAAAAGACTGACTGGGAGGTTGAATTGGCGATTGTCATCAAAAAAAAGGCATCCTATGTCCCGGAGGAAAGAGCCCTGGAATATGTCGCGGGCTATTGCCTGCACAACGATGTGAGTGAGCGGGAGTTTCAGATCGAAAGGGGTGGCACCTGGGACAAAGGCAAGGGCTGCGATCATTTTGCTCCGCTGGGACCTTTTTTGGCCACTCCGGATGAATTGCCCGATACGGACCATCTTGGGCTCTGGCTGACAGTGAATGGCAAAAAGATGCAGGAGGGCAACACATCCAATATGATTTTTAAAGTTCCATACCTGATCTCTTATGTCAGTCAGTTTATGACTCTGCTTCCCGGAGACATCATCTCAACCGGAACACCGGCCGGGGTGGGCCTGGGCATGAAACCGCCCTTGTATCTTACAGCAGGTGACATCGTTGAGCTGGGAATAGACGGTTTGGGGGTGTCCCGCCAAGAAGTTGTGGCCTACCCGCCAGTTACATGATCAATTGAGCAGGTTACACATTCCCGCTTTTTTCCCGCATGCTATCGGTTTAATTTGGTATCGTATTCAAGTCGCACGTGTTGAATATCATTACCATTAAACCTCTTCTATGAAATTGCGGGAAAGCATGACGGGCTTCTACTATATCGGCGACGATCGTGCAAACATTACAAAACTGGTCAGTATTTATAAGCACGGTTATGCTTCCTGCAATCTTGAGGAGGTGATGGCTGCCCTCAGCCGGGAAAATACACTCCAGCCGGAGGTGATATGTTGCGAATCGGCGTTCGGATTGGCAGCTGTCAGACAATGGGCCCGTATCTTATCCAAACAGGAAGGTCTCAGCCACATACCTTTTATAATTCATGCGGACAACTTAACCCTCCGGGAAAACGACCTTTTCGTCTGCCATCAATCGGTAGATGATCTCCTCAACCTAAAAGAATGGGATGAAGACTGTTTGGCTACAAAAATCCGTTTTCTGCAAAAGTTCAAAAAAGGTCACCATGAACCGGAAAGAGAAACCCTCCGGGTCCGGTTACCCAAAACCCTTCAAGGGTTTTTAAAGAGAAGCTTCGACATACTGGTAAGCTTTACGGCACTCGTTTTTCTCACCCCGGTCTTTTTATGTATCGCGTGTGCGATTCGGATGGAGTCCCGTGGCAAAATTTTCTACATTTCCCAAAGAGCCGGAAAGGGATATCGCATATTTGATTTCTACAAATTCAGAACGATGTTTACGGGTGCCGATCAATGCAGAAACAAATTTGCCCACTTAAACCAATACCGGGACTCAGAATTGGTGCGGTTTTTCAAAATTGAAAATGACCCACGTATCACCCGCGTAGGAAAGTTTCTAAGAAATACCAGTTTGGACGAACTGCCACAGTTGTTGAACGTCCTCATGGGGAACATGTCCCTGGTCGGCAATCGCCCTTTACCCTTGTACGAAGCCGAAACACTTACCACCGATGTGCTTGCCAAAAGATTTCTGGCACCCGCAGGCATTACAGGCCTCTGGCAAATAAAAAAAAGAGGCCAGTCCATTATGTCCGACCTTGAGAGAATTAACCTGGATATAGATTATGCTGACAAGTCCAATTTGCTTTATGACATGTGGATCATGGCCCGGACACCGCAGGCTTTGATGCAAAAAGCAAATACATAATTGTTTACCTTAGAAAAAATCTAAGCTGTTAATGATTGCTGATTACAAGAATAACCCGTCAAAGGGAAAAAAATTAAAGAATTATATAACCCCTAACCTCCAACCCTTCCGTGCCCTTTTTTTTATCTTTTTTTTGGTTGTCCTTCCCCGGTTTATTCAGGCCCAGAAAAATGAAGTAGACAGCCTGACCCAATGGCTGAACGAGTATACGCCGAATGATTCGCTGAAAATTCACGTGCTTCACCACCTCAGTTATATGTTGAGTGAAACAGATGTGGACAAATCCTTTGCCTATTATCAAAGAGTAGCATTTCTAAGCGACTCCCTTCATTTTACGTATGGTATGGCCCTGGCAGACATCAATCTGGGAATTTTGTTCTCTTCGGGAGGCAATTTTGAACAAAGCAATACAGCCTATTTTAAAGCCATTGACCTGGCCAGATCCTGTGGATCGAAGCGATTAGAGGCAGTCGGACTCAATAACATTGGAGAGAATTTTGCATCCCTGCGGGAATACGCAAAGTGCCGTAAATATGCGACGGAAGCCATCGGGATAAATATGCAGTTGAATGCCTGGCACGGCGTAGCCATAAATTATGAGCTCCTTCACCGATGTGATCTGGAACAGGGATTGTTCAGTGATGCAAAAAAAAATTTGGACACCGGCATGCCCTTTGCCCTCCGGACCAAAGAACCTTATGTTTTGTCCCAGTTCTATAATGGTTATGGGAAATTATTTGCGATCAACAACCAGACGGATTCAGCCGGTTATTATTTTAACAAGGCTATTGAGGTAGCCAGAAAAAATGGAGACATCAGAAATGAATACCAGGCCTATCTGGCGCAGGCCAAATATTTAAAACATATTACCGACCACGACAAAACGGTGCTTCTGACCCGGGCCCTCCAACTGGCAACACAAACTCATTTTGCAGAGGGCCGCTCCCAGGCGGCAGATGCCCTGTCCTCTGTATATGACGACCTGAAAAACAAGGATTCATCCTTGTATTATTTTAAGATGTTTAAATCTATCCGGGATTCCCTGTTCTCCGAAAATAACCGTCGGGATGTCATCGTAACCGAATCGGAATGGACGGTCAAAAAAAAAGAACTGGAATACAATACGCTCAAACAACTCACTGAGGCCCAGCGAAAACAGTTGGAATTTAAAAACATCTTGCTGGTCCTGAGTGGTGTTGGTTTCTTCCTTCTTCTTTTCGTGGCTGTTTTACTTTACAAGTCCTTCCAGACAAAAAAACTCCGCAACGAATCCCAGTACAGGCAAAAAATAGCCGAAACGGAAATGCAGGCCCTTCAGGCTCAAATGAATCCGCACTTTTTTTTTAACAGCCTGAATAGTATCGAAAATTTTATCATGCAGAACGAGAAAAAACTCGCCTCTGACTACCTCAATAAATTCGCACGTTTTATTCGGACCATACTAGACAGCAGCATCAATGAGTTCATTGAAATCAATAAGGATATCAGCTCCTTGCAACTATACATCGACCTGGAACAGCTGCGCTTCAACAACAAATTTGTTTATTGTTGTACCATGGATCCCCAGCTTTTGCATGGCGAATTTCACGTACCAGCACTGCTGGTTCAGCCTTTCCTGGAAAATGCCATTAACCATGGCATCGGACCCAGCGAGCGACCGGATCTGAAAATTTGTGTGCAAGTCAAATTAAAGAACAATATGATCCACTATACCATACAGGACAATGGAATCGGAAGGGACCAGTCCCGGGTTTACAATCAACTGAACAAACCTTTTCATAAAAGTGTTGGAATGAAACTCACCCAGGATAGAATCAATATTTTCAATCAACATTCCGACGGCTCCGACAGTGTTAAGATCACGGACCTCTTTGATGAAAACCAACAACCCGCCGGGACAAAGATAGAATTCGCCATAAAAGCTGTCACATATGCCAACGCTCAAAGCTATTCTGATAGATGATGAATTAAACAGTCTGCAAAACCTGCAGTTCAAGATTCACGAATATTGCCCGACCGTAAAAGTTGTCGCTCAAACCCAAAATCCGGAAGAGGCAATCCGACTGATTCAGCAAAATAAACCGGATGTTATTTTTCTGGATATAGAAATGCCACGCATGAGTGGATTTAAAATGCTGGAGCAGATCCCTGAAATAGATTTCGAAGTCATATTTATTACGGCTTATAATCACTATGCCATCAACGCCATACGTATTAGCGCCTTTGATTACCTGGTAAAACCCGTTGCAATCGAAGACTTGCAGCAAACCGTAGAAAGATTGGCAGGATTTACACTGAAAAAAACACGTGAGCGAGCCGATATACTGAAAAAAAATCTGGCCAATCCCAAAAGTCAGGAAGATCCGATTGCCATTCCTACCAATGACGGACTCGAATTCATTCAAATTAATCAGATCATGCGTATTGAATCGAGTTCCAATTATTCCAAAATAATCTTATTGAATGGGAGACATATGCTTGTAACCAGGCAGCTGAAAGACTTTGAAGAACTCCTTCAGGATTACAAATTTTACCGGGTACATCATTCACACCTGATAAACCTTAACTACATTACAAAATATGTACGCGGTGATGGTGGACAGATTACTTTGCGTAACGGGGATGTGATCGATGTGTCTCGCAGAAAAAAAGACGTCTTTCTTAAACTCATTGGTGGCTGATAACTCAGCTAGGTGTTAAGATAATTGATGAGCTGCATCAGATCGTTTTCACTCAGTTCCTTCTTACCTATTGCTTCCAGATACTCAGATACTTTTTGGCCATCCGGATCCAACCTGAATGCCTTTTCTATTGCCGATTTTTTCAACAAAAATATTTTTTTATAGTCTCTGCTCGGGAAAAAAATATAGTACATGATGATGTCCTCATATTTATCCAGGGGGCTCAGTCGGGCAGGCTGCAAACCAATACTGCTGTAGTATTTAATCAATTTGGTACGCATAACCTTACAAAGAGAATACTTATCCTTACTATTGATCAGAATTTGAAAAAGATCCTTGTCATTGATAAAATCAATGTGTTTGAACAGGTAAGCTGAGTCATGAACATAAAATATGATCGCTTTGAATTCCCGGTGATCGATTTCGAAAACATTTTTGAAATCCGCCGTAATCAGCAGCGACCGGTCAATTTTATCAAAATTATATAGAAAAGAGTCGTTGCTCATCACCGAATTATCCGCCTTCAGCAGTTTTGCCTTTACCCAACCGCCTTCAAAATAAAGATTTCTTGTAACAATGGATCCGGGATCAAATTGACTTCTTGATAAAGTTCCCAGTTTGGTAAGATCTGAATATGAATTTCCCTGCGCAAAAATCATCGCTATGATCGAAAAACAAAATAGCGTGCAGGTAATATGTTTTTTCATTACCAATGAAGAAAAGATCACTCCTAATTTACGAATAAAATCAACATTCCGGGCCCTGGCACTGTTTTTTCATTGAGCGCTGGAAGAAACAGATGCCATCCTCTGTAATACAATATTTTAGCTACTTACCTGCATCAAAGATTCTCCGGGTTGTATTTCGGTCGGGAATCGTATATGATTACAAGGGGGTTTCTGACTCGGTGTACCAGAAAATGAAAGCCGCTGCCTCCAAAGGGAGATTTTTAAACGAAAAAATTAAGGGGAAGTTCCCCTTTGAGAAAATCAGTGCTGACCAAGGCTAGTGCTAAGATTTTCATTGATTTGGCTTTGGACTAACAAAAATCGAAACTCCCAAAAACCATTGACTTGATCGGAAAAGATGGCCATCACCCGCCATCACCGGACCAACACCGATGTTCCCCGGCTTGAAAAAACTTTGCCGGACGATCCATCCGTATAACGCAGTGTCCAAACGTAAGCGCCAACAGGTTGAGGTTTCCCGTTGATGGTTCCGTCCCATTTCCGGGTCCAGTCTCTGGTTTCAAAAACGAGCTGGCCATAGCGGTTGAACACCCTGAATTCTAAATTGGTGGCCGTGTAAGCATTCAGTGGGTACAGGAAATCATTTTTTCCGTCGCCATTGGGCGTAAAAGCATTGGGCACCGTAATAAAACAACTTTGCAGTTTGGTGATTTCTTCACTCAAACTGTCGAAACACCCCAGGTTGTTTTCAACAGTCAGGACAACCCGGTAGTTTTTTCCAGTTAAGGTATTGGGATACAAATGGGGGACAGGATCCTTTACACTGCTAAATGTTCCATCCCCAAAATCCCAGTTCCACCTTACGACATCACCTACGGTACCATTGACAAAGTTTAAAACATCCTTTGGGCAAACATAGTCCGGTGCCTGGAAAAATGCCTTTAATTCATTGTCCAGGTTGACAATCTGAGTAGAAGTATCACTGCAAAATCCATTCGACACAATATGCTGAACCGTCTTTTGTCCGAAAATATTTTCCAGCAGTTCCGGATCGAGTGAAGAGTTGGATTCTGAAGTGTCGATTGTCCATTTCCAGTAATTTACCTCATTGGCCAAGGCATAGCTCAGTGAAATCGTGTCTGTTTTACATCCATATGAAATTTGATAACCAAAGCTGGCAGACACCGTATCCATCGTGGCAAAAGACAGTTGTCCCCCGGGGGGCGTTTCTACCCCACACACATTGATCAGGCTGTTTCCATCTGAACCGGTTACCAGGGAAATTTGAAAATTCCCTTTAGTTTGAATGGGCCCATTGAAGGTTACATTGATGGCGCTCGTAAGTCCGTTGCTGCACTGGCCTTCTGCTTTTGAGATACTCAAGCCCGGCGCCCCTGTAATCTGAAAGTCTGATCCATCGGGTGCGATTGAGCTGCACTGGATCGGGTCAGAAAAAACCAATTGAACCACTTGGGGAGCACAGCTGGGAGTGGTCAGACTGTCAAAAGGTGTAGCGTGGGGAGGTTGTACCGTAAAAGATGCGGATTCATCCACCGGCAGATTGTTGTCACAATCGTCCAACAAAGTATTTCCATCACTGCCGTTTTTTACTACCAGGGAATAATTTCCTGGCGCCAGCGGTGCACTCAGCGTTAAGAAAAGGGTGGTCATGTCAAAGCCACCGTTACAATCCTGGCTTTGCGCAGATACAATCGTTGCGTTGGCTATCGAAAAACCGGAGCCATCCAGATCCAGGCTGCTGCAACGCATCTGTTTGTTGAGCAGAACCGTGAGGGTTTTCCTGTCACAAGAGATCGTGGCCGATTGTAAGTGCGGCAAAGTGGGATCTGTTATAACCGCCGTACCTCCACTGAATGTCAGAGAATAACCGGTTTGGGATTGCGTATAGTGACTTACGAGCAGCAGGTATTTGTGACCCTGGATCAGGGTAGGCATTGCGCTGAAAGTGGGAACATTGTCCCTTGGATCTGACGCACACTCTGTTTTGTTGCTTCCACCTGTTCTTGCACCCGTTAAACCAGAAGAGCCTGACCAGTTGCCCACCACCACCAGGCCCGCATTGGTAAATACATCACTGGCATTATGGCCGGTAATATCAAAAAGCATCCAGTCATAGTCATCGCCGAGATTTCGCGGGGTGATCACAAATCCCAGGGTACCCCCCTTAAAACAGGTAAAAGAATACCAAAAAGGATTTACATCCGGATATAGGCCGCAGCCCGGTGCCTGTAGTCCAGCGGTCACCCCCTCGGGAACGATCGTTTGCTTGAATGTATTGGTACCACAAACCGGGAAGGCCGTACTGGGAAGCTGGCCGGTCTCTGGAAATGCCTGAGACCATCCCCGTTCCGATAGGAGGAACAAAACCGCAAATAAGCAGGCTTTTACCATTATTAATATGACTCCTGTTTGGTGAGGAACGTTGCTTTACAGGAAATTGAAATAAGGTAGTTCTTAGGGGAAAAGGGCATTCAAATTAACAGTATTTACCCGACATTTGAAAATTAAGCTGGATTTACAGATTCCAGGATAATTTCTATATGCTGGTTATTGACATCCGAGTTTTCCGTATATAACTGACATCATGTTCCTTTTTTTACATTCTGAAACTTTAATTTTTATACCATGCGTCTTGGATCATTGCTATTGTTGATACTGGGGATCACACTTTTCAGTTGCCGTCAGAACAGCAATACACAACCCATTCCTTCTGCTGATTCGGTTTACCAGCAAACCGTCGATAGTTTGGTAACCGGTTATCTGAATCTGCACCCCCAGTTTGCGGTCAGCTTGGGCATCCACCAATATGACGGGATTTTGGCGGATTATAGCAAAAATGCCCTCGACCGGGAGTTGGCTTGGTTAAATGAATACAACCAAAAGTTGGATAAGATGGACACGGCTTCCTTGAGTCAAAAAAATTTTTATGACTTGCGGATTGTCCAAAATGAAATCAAATCTGATATTTTTGATTTGACGGAACTGAAAACCTACACTAAAAATCCGATGACCTATGCCGGGGCGATTGATGTCAATACCTATATAAAAAGGAACTTCGCCCCACTGGAAAACAGACTACGCTCTATTATCGCCTTGGAAAACCAGGCGCCACGGCTCTTCGATCAGGCAAGGGCAAATCTTCAAGATTCCTTAGCTAAGCCTTTTATTGAAACGGCCATTCAGATAGCGAAAGGTTCTGTTTCTTTCTTAAATACCGACCTACCTACTGCTTTAAAAGATGTCAAGAATGACAGCTTAATGACCGCATTTAAGGCTTCTAACAAAAAAGCGACGGATGCGCTTAATGGATTTATTTCTTACCTGCAAAAGGAAAAACTTCCCAAGGCCCACAATCATTACGCCATTGGGCGCGAAAACTATCAGAAGATGCTTCTCTATGACGAAAACATCACCATTTCTCCGGAAAGGATTTTAGAAATTGGTATGCAAGAACTTAAAAAAGAACAAGCGTCCTTTAATGCAGCGGCGAAGATCATCAATCCCAAAAAGAAACCCGTGGATGTATACAATGACCTGGAAAACGAACATCCAACTGCCCAGGACCTTATACCCGACGCGCGAAAAACGCTTGAGTCCATCCGTCAATACATCATTGATAAAAAGATTGTTTCCATGCCATCCGAAGTCCGGGTTCAGGTAAAAGAAACGCCCCCTTATGCACGGGAAACCAGCACCGCCTCCATGGATACTCCTGGGCCCTTCGAAACGACGGCCAGTGAAGCTTATTATTATATCACGCCGGTCGATTCAAGCTGGACGCCCACCCAAAAGAACGACTGGCTGCGCCAGTTTAACTATTATACCACCGATGTGGTGAGCATCCACGAAGTTTATCCAGGCCATTATACACAGTTTTTACACCTGAACGCTTCCCCGACAACCAAAGTTGAAAAAATCTTTCCTTCCTATGCCTATGTGGAAGGATGGGCACACTATTGTGAAAAAATGATGTTGGATGAAGGTTATGGAAACAATGGGGACTCTATTCGTGCAGCTAAATTCCGACTGGCCCAATCAGGTGATGCCTTGCTTCGCCTTTGCCGGTTGTGCGTATCCGTTAGGACCCATTGTCAGGGAATGACAATTGATGAAGGCACAAAATTTTTGATGACAAACTGGTATCAGGGTGATAAACCCTGTCGTCAGGAGGCCCTCCGTGGAACCTTTGATCCAGGCTACCTGTTTTATACAGTGGGGAAACTGGAAATCCTAAAACTGAGATCCGACTATCAAAAACAGGAAGGTGCCAATTTTTCCCTGTTAAAATTTCACGACAAAATCCTGGACAACGGGATGCCACCGATTCGTTTATTGCGGGAGTTGCTGTTAACGGATAAATCGACCTGGAATGATATACTATAAAAAAGGATTGGCTTGTTTATCGAGTAGACAAATAACATTTGAGTGAAGCCATAAAAAAGAGGCGGGTAATTTCGTTGACACCCGACCCGATAAAAATTCTGAAGTCACTGCCTTTTTGGATGCTCCACTGACCAGCAAAATGATCATAACAGACTGGAGGATATCTGCCATCCCCAGCGTCAACCCGTAAATGGGTTTCACCGGCATTTCTCTCACCATGCTGTGATGAAGGGAACTGTCGGAAAGTTCTGCGATATGAACACAGGACTCCAAATAATCTGCTGGTTCATTCAGTGCCAGGTGACCGTTCAATCCCAGGCCCAACAAACATATATGAATGGGCCCCTCTTCAGAAATTGCCTGGCGAATTCTGTTGCATTCCAGTGTCGGATCCGGTGGAGCACTGTCAAATGAAATATACCGGGATGCTTCAATTCCGAGGGGACCCACCAAATGGTCTTGGAGATAGGCTTCACAGGTACCTGGACTATTTTTCTCCACCCCTCCCCACTCATCGAGCTTAATGACCCGCAATCCCGAAAACAATCCGGGCCGATGGTCGGAAGATTTCTTCAAGAGTTGATAGGTTTCCGTAGGTGTATTTCCTGTAGCCGCACAGAAAAGCAAATTCCCATTTTCTTCCAGGCCCTGGATTATAAGATCAGCTGCCATCCGGCTCATTTCATTCTTCGTTTCCAGCGTCTTTATAGTCATGACGATAATTTCAATTCACCCCAGCCCTTTCTATATTCCCTTTTGATGAACTGATTGGCGGGTTCAAAATTTGTGACGCGCATAGAAGGACCATCCCATTGGAATGAAATATATCTACCAGGGAATGTAAAATATTCCTGTTCACCATACACCGGATCCATTCGTTTGATTTTTTCCTGAATATTAAAACTGCGCAGTAAAAGATTTCCGAGTAAAACTGTTTCCGTAAGGGGCCCGGCATAACCTTCAAAGGGGGAATCCACTTCTGCATTTCCGTATCCAGCAATACAGGCATCCACCCACTGCCACCAGTGACCATCCATATCTCCTTGAACGCGGGGATATTTTTTAGGTACTTGAACCTCTTTGCGTAAGGACTCGGGCCAAAGTCTGGGGACGGTTCCGCCCCAACCACAGGAAACCTTTCCTTTTGTGCCAATGAACAAGGTTCCCCCTTCATTGTCGTTGTCCTTTGGCCAATCAAACAGGGCCTGATTCATATTGACCGATGGATCCAGCTCCTGAATTCTCTGAGGCGTGATACCACCATCCATCCAGATCAGATCCAGCGTTTTCCCATTCTTCAACGGAAAATTAAATTTTATCGAACTGGATACCGGCCCGCTTTCCGGATAGATCCCTTCTTTAAATATTCCTTTGTAGACCGTGCTGGCACTCCCGGAAATAGAAGTCGGATATCCAAGTTCCATCAGCTTGAACGGCGGACCGATGATATGGCAACCCATATCTCCCAATGCACCCGTTCCAAATTCCCACCATCCCCTCCAGTTGAAGGGCACCAAATTATCGATATAGTCAGTCGATTGAGCTGTACCCAGCCATAGATCCCAATTGAGTTCTTTAGGAACAGGAGGCCGGTCCATTGGCCAGGTTATTCCCTGTGGCCAGACCGGCCGGTCGGTCCAGCAATAAACTTTTTCAATATCGCCGAGAACCCCCGCTTCAAACCATTCCCGCATGGTTCGCATACCATCGCTGGACGCACCCTGGTCACCCATTTGGGTAACCACCTTAAATTTTTTAGCCGCCTCAGTAAGTACACGGGCCTCGTAGATATCGTGTGTAAGCGGTTTTTGTAGATACAAATGTTTCTTCAGTTCCATTGCACTGTATCCAACGATCGCGTGATTGTGATCGGGGATGGCCACTGAAACGGCGTCAAAATGTTTGCTTTCCTTTTCGAACAATTCGCGCCAGTCTGCATAAAATTTAGCGCTGGGATATTTAGCCCTGCTTTTGGCAGCAGGTCGTTCATCTACATCGCAAAGAAAGGCGATGACTGCATTTTTTTTGGGTGCCGTTGCATAGTGATAAATATCATTCGCTGCTTCTCCACCGGTGCCAATGGCGGCAATATAGAGTTTATCACTGGGTGCTACGAACCCCTGTCCTCCCAAAACATGGCGGGGAACAATATAAAATCCGGCAGCGGCAGTCGCTGCCTTTTTTAGAAACGCCTGTCTACTAATGGTTTTCTTTTCTGCGGAATTCTTATTTGTTTCCATGTGAACGATTGTGAAGGATGATAAAAGAATTATTTTTTAAAATAGTCAGCCAGCGCTTTGATGTGGTCGGTATTGATATAATCCACTTTTAGAAGTTCCAGGTGATGCCAGGCGTTGGCCTGATCGGGAGCATCCCAAAACCGCACGGGTTTTCTCAATCGGTGTGATTTTGATACAGCAGCGGTCAAAACAGAATCGGCCTCTTTCGGTATATTATTTTCCCCGCTCCAACCGCTATAACTCTTGAAATCATCACTCATCAACGATATTTTCGTTAAAGCTTCCGATGAATAATTCTTATGCAGTTCACCATCGAAACGAATAAAATCCGGATAACCGGTAAACAGGGATTCATCGGGACGGTTTCCCGTAATCACCCAACTCAAGGACTGGTTATGAATCAGGGAAGGATATTTGTTGAGTAACTCAATCAGTGCCGCCAAAGTATGAATGGAATCGGTTTTGATGTCAATGAGGAGCTGAAGTTTTTTTCCGGTTTTTGGATAAGGCTGTCCATTATTTTTTTCTAGACAGTGCACAATAGGAATGAGGTACTCCGTCTCCAACTTTATTTTTCGCTGTAGTTCCCTGCGGTCATGGGCAACATACAATATGGAATCGACCAGGAAAATATCCGCTTCTATGGAACCAAAACCGGCCTGATAGGCAAGCCAATAGGGGATTTTTTGCTCATAGTCGTTGTGGGAGTGGGCATTGGAAACGGTATAGACAGTTGGCTGGGCCAGCGATATCCACCCTTTGACAAGAAAACACAGCAGCAGGCCATATTTCCTAAAGGAAAGCGGTTTCCCCCATTCCATGACAAGCATTTTTGGAAAATTAGAATTTCCCCACTACAAAACCACTAATATTTTTCAGGATGACTAAAAATGGTATGACAATCCTATAGCGGGATGCTCTAAAAATAATTCATACCGCCATTCTGCCCGGGCGTATAGTTCGGATACAATCCTCGCTTCTATACCCACAGCGCCAACCAATGCTCCAGAAAAATAAGGACTGGGCGCTGCGGCTGCACCGGGTATATTGGCCGAATTGTTCGTTTCCTGGACATAGGCTCCGGAAAAACCGGCCAGAAAATAAGGTCGCACCCGGGTAATCAGTATATAATATTGTATGGTAAACGGAACACTCGTTATAATATCTCTTTTAATCTGGGAATAAGGCTGATTGGATGGATAAGCACGTTGAGTAGATGTGTAAGTAGTGTTGGAATAGTTCACCCCAATATTAAATGCCAGGTGACTATCCACCTTGGGTAAGGTGAACTGAAGTACTAGACTGGCTGTAAACTGACTGTTTCCGGAGACGGGAAGTCCGCCAACAAAAACTATTGGTTTCATAACCGTTTTTGATTTTTGAAAATAACTTTTCGCAGTTTCCTGACCAGAACAATTGTCTACTTTATAAACAAAATCCGTCATGCTCTGGTTATTAAATTGAACCTGGTCATAGTGACCGGCGAGTTTGGGGCAAAAGACACTGATAAGATTCAGATAGTTCAGATAATTTCCTTCCTTTTTAATTTCACCAGACACTCCGGTTTCCCGGTCATAGAGGAAATGAATTGTCGTATCTTTTTGAAGAATAAAGAAATCACGACTGGCTGTGCGATAATTATACAAATTGTATTCTCCCGTTACCAGCAATTTGACAAAAGCCCGCTCCGAGACGGTATCTCCAGAAGTGTTGAGGAAATACAAGCTTTTATAAACTTCCTTATCCATTCCAAATCCAGCCAGGTTATCCGGGGTAAACTCCTGCACTGGTGCATTCAACTCCTTTTTAAATTTCACAGTGTGGGTCAATTCTGATTCGAGGGCAGACTGGACAAAACCCTTCACTGTGTCCTTATCGGAACGCACTATATACCCAGGATCGAAATTTTGCTGGGCTGAAAGACTAAACTGAACTAGAAAAAAAATAGTAAAGCATAACGAGAATTTCTTCATGGCTGCCAAAGGGTTAAAGAGGTTGTGCATCGTTGCGCAAAAATATCGCGGTCGCAATATATGTGTTTCAAGTTCCTTTAACGTGGCTTCTTCTGAAAAATTGATCTGTACCTATTAAATAGCTATTTTTTTTTAGAATGACATAAAGATTGCCTGGCACACTAAGTATTTACTTTAGTATTTAGAAAAATTACCGGTGATTTTTATCTTGTCTGATTGAAAAAAAGAGATTAAGGACAGGAGGCCGTATTTGGACTATTCCCGGTAGAAGCTACGGTTATCTCTCCTGCATTGGGTGTTCCCGTGGCAGTGATGGCAACCGTCTGACCGGTTTTCAAATCTACACTTTTCACAAAAGGAAGAGTAGGGTTTTTGACTGTCGTATTACCGGCTGAATCTTGGTAAGTTACGGAACTGATCGTAGCCCCATTGGTTACGCTCGCTCCATAGGTTACCTTCATATTGGAAGTGAGAGGACCCACATCTCCGGTGGAAACGTTGCAGGTGGTTGTGTTGCTGTTTGAGCTTTTGCTGCAGGACAGGGCAATGCCTATCATTAGGAAAAGTACATTTTGTTTGATTGAACTCTTTTTCATAACAAGGTTTTAATTAACGATCGGAAAAATTATTCTCAAGCCATCCAATTTAAATATTTTTAGAAAAAAAATGAAATTTTATCCGCGACGGTCGATGCTTCGCATTGTCGAAGAAATCCTGGATCCTTCGTCTGTGGGCTTTCGAATCCCATGTCCAGGAAATACACAATGATTACAATATTATATCAAGATGCAACAGCCATACTCCAAAGATTTCAGATACTACACTGGCAAAGAATTTACAATCATCCAAAACCCCGGTTGGCACTATCCGCTGATTTTAGATCCAGTTGGATGAGTTACCCCATTTTTCCAGCCGCCCAGGCCTTCTTTCCCGAGTCAATCCACTGATAACCTGTTCTTAAGATTTCGTAAAAGGCAGACAAGCAACCTTATCCTTAACCCTACCGTTCTTATTGAAGGCCTGAAAATGGATGCACAGAAATTTGGCTTGCCCTTGGAGGTTGGAAAAATCAGTTAATCAGGGGGGCTTACTAAAAATATTTGACTACCGGGTGTGCGGGTTTTCTATTATAAGCCCAATAATCCCGTCAACTCATTCTCTAGTGAAAACCATACCATATGAGATGGTATTTATGTAGTGGGCTTGTATTTGTTTTCAACTTCTAAGTACACCAAATCCTTTGACCAACTTCTAGCCAAGAACACCGGCTGGTTTTAGTCGGAACATTCGTAAAAATGTGCATACAACATTAACCTTAAACACTTATCCCCCTCAGGCCAGCATTGTTCGCTGGCCTTTTTGTCAATAAAACCTTCACCATGCCTGCATCCTATGCCAGATGCATAGATCAATTCGCTTATATTTTTTGAGATCCTGTTACGCTATTGCCACAAAAAAAAGCCCGAGAACGGGCTTTTCCTAATTTATCTATCAGCGATGCTACTACAAATTTTTGGCGAAATTCTTATTCATTATCAAATCAACCAGGCCGATTGTTTTACCAATCCAGACGGTCAATGATATAATCCAGACAATACACAACGCTGCCGAAGTACCGTAGTTCTCGTTTAGATAGAGTATCGCTGAAGTAGCACAAGTAGTAATGATCAGAAACAAAGTCACCAGGGTAGAGATCGCTTTCATAAATTCTAGTTTAGGGTATGATTGATGAATTAAAAACCGTCTAGGGGGTTGTTCAGGATTGGACGGGAAATTCAGGAGGATGGGAGGATCTTGTAAGAAATGAACACCGGGTGTTCTCTCGTGTTTTTCGGTTCGTGACCGTAAAAACCTCATTGCTGATACAAAGATGTAAAACGATTTTCAAAAATGCAAGCACGATAGAATTTAATTTTCAATGTGTCCCAATTTGGGAATCTAAACAGGGAAACGTTCATCCACGTTGTTTTGTCTGCTATTTTTAAATCGAAGTCATGCTAAAATGGAAGAATATGCATCAAAAAAGACGGCTCTTTTTCTTCCGATTTTCCGGGAAACACAGAAATAAGATCGTGTTTTTACGAATTCTGCCCTGGTTTATCCGAATAATCAAAATTGTCCCCGGTTTCAGACACCACATACATCGATAATGCCCTGATGAGGTTGAAAGGGCCAGAAAAGTGAAGGCTTTGAATACAATCAGGACTGTTTGGTTATCTGTCAACTTTGGAGTCTAACCTATATTTAAACAACCGAACCATCCATTCGTTGCTATGGCAGGTGATCTGATAGATACCCGTTCGCCGTTCATTTATCCTTGAGTATTCTCGTGGTTTTTTACCAACTTTAATACACCATTCAATGAATATGAAAGCACCTGGCCTGCTTTTTTGCTTGTGTTGGTTGGCAGCCTGTCATCCATCAAAGCCAGATAATATATCCTTGCAAACGCAAATCGACAGTCTGCAGCTGAAATTGAGTAAGGTTTACAAACCTGGGCTAGGCGAATTCATGTTGGACATCCAGGTCCATCACGCAAAACTGTGGTTTGCCGGACAAGCCGAAAACTGGAATTTATCAAATTTTGAACTGGGAGAAATCCAGGAGACAATCGATGACATTCATTCATATTGCCCCGACCGACCAGAGGTAGCATCCATCCCAATGATCAAACCCGCTCTGGACAGTGTGGATTTGGCAGTAAGAAATAAAAATATTTCAGAATTTAATCGAGGCTTTATTTTCTTGACCAACACCTGTAACAATTGTCACGAGGTTACCAAACACGCATTTAATGTGATTCAAATCCCCAGTTCGCCGCCCTTCAACAACCAATTGTTTAAAATTCCGGGTGTTCCCAAAGAACATGACAATTGAAGGATTCAACGGATGTGTTGAGCCGAACTGCTGATCATTCAAAACTCGGCGGAACGACTTCATCCTCCCGGCGAAGAACGGACGCAAACTAATTTACTGCCGTTTTGCCTACCTGTCCATAATCCCCACCGGATCTTGGGCGACCAGTATGCAGGGGCTCCAGGTTATCAGAAAGCGCATATAGAAACGCAACGAGGTCGGCTATTTCCTGCTGAGACAGGTGTAGCGGTTTTTCCGAAAGGGTCTGACCGGCATTCCCCAAGCCCATTCCAACGCCACCGCCCTTGTTATAAAAATCGATTACCGACCGAAGCGTTGGGAAATAACCATTGTGCATATAAGGGTTCGTAAAGGCAACGTTGCGGATAGTAGGCGTTTTAAAAGCGCGTTTGTAAAGCTGGGCGGGATATAGCTCATATCTTCCCAAATCCTCATCCATTGTTTTTGTCTGCCTGGTATTGGTTGCGGGGACACCCAGCACTTCATATTCAATCCGATTGAATAAAGGCGGCGTAGAACCATTGAAAACCGGAACAAAATGACAGGTGCCGCATTGGGCTTTCCCCATGAATAAATTAAAGCCGTTTTGTTCTTTAAAAGATAAAGCCTGCTTATCCCCTGATATAAAACGGTCAAATGCTGAATTCTGGGGTTGAAGGGTTTCCAGGTAGGCCTTTAGAGCATCTTCTATTTGTGTCAACGTTATGGAATCATGAAAAAAAGCCCGGTAGCCTGGCATACGGTTGAGTCTTTGTTCTATTTCAGGAATTGATCCGTTCATCTCGTCAGGGCTGGTTAGTACCGCTCCAATTTGTTCTCCTAGTGTAGGGGCGCGCCCATCCCAAAATTGTGCAGACTGACAAGCGGAGTACAATAAAGTTGGTGTATTTCTTCTCAGCAGCGTTTGGCTGTTAAATTTCCGATTGGATGTGAGTTGATCGGTAAAATATTTGTCTGGCTGGTGGCAGGATGCACAGGATCTAGAAAAGTTACCAGACAATGCCGTCTCAAAAAATAATTTGTGTCCAAGTCGGACCCATTTTTCTTCTGGTTTTGAACTCATTACAGTCAGCTCACCTTGAAATAAATTCTTGGCATTATAGTTCAATGCCGGGACGGTCGAGATCTGCCATCCATGTATTTTTATGCAATGTCCAAGTTGTTCTTCCAGGGGTAAAGCACACCGAGTCAGAAAAAAAAGTCGATTAAAATGATCAAAGTCAGCACTGCGGGTATAACGTACAGCTTCATAAAAAAGAGAATCCAGTACGAGGGTTTCTATATTATTTTGTGGCAGAAACATATCTATCACATGGCACATCGATAGCAATGCGTTGTGGGATTCCAAAATTCCCGTTTTCACATAAGGTGCATCATAGCCTGCAATATAAAGTGCCATCACACGAATCAATTCCAAGTGGATGCTTTCGAAAATCTGTGGATCACTTCCATCAAAGTCATAGTAAAGGGATTTCAATCCATTGGCGGATTCATTGAGTACCAAGACCAAGTCCCCTAATTCAGTCTTTTTCCCTTCCGGATTCGATCCAAACAATATAGCTTCTATTTGCTGTAAACTTTGCGGTTCCTCATATTCCATGAATGGTTCTTCTACTTCCTTTTTTGCCGGCGAATTGAAGAGTCTACCCTGCTGGGGGTAAAAGTAATCCAGAAAAAAAGAGATCCTTTTATATTGTAGTCGGCAGGTTTTGAGCGCGCTTATAACTGACTGAACTGTGTGGGGATTGGAGCTATTTATTTCCGAAATGTTCTGACTCAACACTTGAACGGTTAATGCGAAAGTGTCGGTCTGGCTTTTGATATAGTCAATAAATCCGACTACCGCGTTGGGACCTGGTGAAGGTCCGATTGCCGCTGCACTGACGGCAATTGCGAAAATGACTATCGTGAATTTCAGGTAACGCAACTGACTTTTATTAAATTCTTCACAACGGACTTTTGATCATCGTAAACTGGTCACGAATTATCCCATCGGCACAAATCCATTTAAAAGAGAGTTTCTGTCCATTTACCTCAATATAGGATACACCCCCGTGGGTTGCATCCGAATAAAACATCGCCTTGTGGGGGAAAGTCTTCTGTATACCGCCTAGTTTACCAGCGGAACCACTGACAACGTAGACAGTACCTTTGCCCCTCCACTGCTTTTTCACATAGGCACCTGTATGGGTTAGGCTGTCTTCTTTGCCCGAGAGGGTACTAACATCGTAGATTTTGCCATCAAAAGCACTGTCCTTGCCATAATATCCGTACATGAGCCTAGAACGTTCATAATCATGGCTGTGGCCTCCGATAACAATGTCCACACCATAACGTTCCAAGACCGGAATTAATTTTTCCCGAATATCAACGAGTTCTTTTTCGGTATCAGAATTATGTGAGCCCATGGAATAAGGTGGATGATGCCAATAGGCAATTATCCATTCGGCCCGTGCAGCTTTTTCCAAATCTTTTTTGATCCATTCAACTTGAGGACCTGTGGTATCTGAAAGTCTTTTATTGTCTGCCTTTCCATAGGAGTCGAGTGCAAGAAAATGAATATTCCCGATATCAAATGAGTAATATTCAGCAGTCAAGGAAGGCACACCACCGGCTTCGCCTGATTCTGGCACGCTGAAATTCTGATAGTAAGCGATTTCATGGGTTTGCTGGGCTACAGCTGCAGAAAATTCGACATCATGATAATCATGATTGCCGGGAGAAGGGAAAAGCGGAAATCGTTTGAGCAGATTGTCTTTATATATATTGAAAAAGTTTGCCTGAAACTCAGCATCCGTCCCATCCGGATAGGTATTGTCTCCTAATAGTATCCAGGCATTTAAATAATTTGATCCAATAAAATTCAATAACTGATCACGGACATTGCGCTGGTTGATGGAATTGTTCCCACAATCTCCGAATGCTGCGATTCTGTAAATGCCGGCTTCTCCTGCAGGTGGTAACGTATAAAAGTAATTGCCCGAATCCCCTTGCAGTTTAGTTTTTACATCTCCGATCGAATAGTAGTATTTCGTCATCGGCTGTAAGGAAGTAAGCAAGACCTTGTGTTCAGTCAAGAGGGCAGAGTCGGTTATTTCTTTGTCCAAATCAGAAGGACTTTTGCCATAACGCACCCTGCTTCTGCTGAGCGCATCGGTGCGCCACCGCACGAGCATGCTGGTGGATGTTGCCCTTTGCAAATAAGGACCTCGGATGAGTACAGGCAATACAATAGCCGGATCATCTTTATCTTTTGCCTCCTTTCCTATAATTTCATTTTCTTGTTTTTGTGCATTGACCCTATTTGTCAGGAAACAAAAAGGTAAAAAGAGGAAGACCCAAAAGAATTTCATGACTTCATTTTATAGACAAGCACTTTAAAACTATCTGGAATGCGCGTCTTGTTATCAGCTTGCATGTCGAATGCGGCGAAATAGAGCATTTTTGTCAGCGGATCGAAAGCATGCGTTTTTGCTTTCCATTGTGTAGTAAGTGTTTGTACGACCACATATTGACTGGGACCATCCTGGTGAATGATGGTTGCCGTCCCATCTCCGTTAGAACAAATGATCAGACCGGTACCAGCGTCGTAAGAAACCGCATCCACACCAGAGCCTATCGGAACCGTAGCGATCACTTTACCTGTCGGCAATTCAAGAACCGTCATTCCTTTGTTTTTCCTGCAAACGGTATAAAGCCGCTGATGCCGGGGCTCAATTGCAAGACCGGTGGGTCCGCCGCAGGGATCTAGCGGAAAACTGCTTAGAATGACCCCAGTTTTTGAGTCCATCACATTGAGACGATTCTTGTCCTCGAGATTATTATAAATTTTCCCTTCCCCATCGCAAACCGCAAACTCCGGGGTTCCTCCCAGTGGAATTGTTTTCGTCTGATTTAATGTCGATGCATCGATAACACTGGCATCCTGGCTGTCCCCATTAAATGTAAAAACCTGTTTGGAATAGGAATCGTATAAAATTGCATCCGGATCTTTTCCAGAGATGGCAATCGTTTTTATCACTTTAAGGGTCTGAAGATCAAAAACAGCGACGGCATTTGCCTTGCCGTCGCTGATAAATCCTTTTTGAAATTCAGACGCGATCGCTATGCCGTGTATACCAGTTAGATGATCTATGGTGCCAATAATTGATTCGGACTTCAAATCGATAACCGTAACGTTTGTGCCATGGGAAACATACAGGCGGTTGCTTGAGGTATCTATCGTCATATAATCATAACCCCCATTTCCGGGAACTGAAATCTTTTTATAGAGTTCGAATTTCCCACCGTCCTGCGCGTCCGTCTTGGAAACAAAACCACTCAAACAACTAGTCAGCAAAATGAATATCAGATACCTCATCTCATGAAATTTATTTAAATAAAAAAATCCTTAATGTTGGTTGCCTTTGCCATCCGATGTATATGCTCCGATATCCGCGTTATAGTTGGCATTGCCTTTTCCTATTGCGGGAGAACCAGTTAGTAAATGATAGTCGTTACTAGTAGAAGCACCATTTGGTGTGGCAACTTTGCCGTCAAAGCTTTTAAACATTGGATCCATGTTTCCAACAGCCGTAGAAATTAAATCGGTGAGCTGTGGTTTACCTACGCCGTCTGATGGATAGAAATTTCCGCGGATGGAAATGGTCAGGTTCCCGCCGCCCGTCGTATCCTGATAAGTATCCTGAGAGGCATAAAATAAGTTGTTGCCATATTTTGTATTGGCGGTATCGGCATCCACAAAAACTTCCAGTCCTTCATAGTCGTTTACCATGATATTATTGTAAATGTTTCCTCTGGCATTGACACCAAGGGAAACACCCCGTCCTGGTTCTGCCTGACCTCTTCTCCAACCGCAGCTGACCATATCGTTGTTGTATACGTTCACATTTGTCTGGGGGATCGGGACTAGATCATTGGTTTCCAGTTTCACTCCGGTACCGGCCTGACTGTAGATGACGTTGTAGGCGACATCGCCGGTGACACCGGTCTTCAGGTTGATGGCTTCTCCGTCGGTGGAACCGGAGCAGAGGATTGTATTGCGCAGGACGCTAATTTTAGCACCGTTACTCAAACGGATCAGATCGTCCTGACCGTTGGTGAACCAGGAATCTTCGATGTCCACGGAGATAGGAGCATTGACATAAACGGTTTTACGGGGACTGCCGGTGGGATCGGGACCCCCAGTATTGTCGATATGGGCCCATTTAATGGTTACAGCTTGTGCACTGTCGCACTGAAAACCGCCCCAGCTTCCGGGTTGTTTGCTGTCGGAGTTAAAGGAAATAGGTGATGCAGAAGTCCCCACCAGCAACAGCACGCCCTGAATGTTGATCTGGGCATCTCCTGTAACTACTACGGTTACACCCTGCTGGGAAGCGAGGGTATCGCCTTTTTTAACAGTCAGGTCACCCGTGATGGTATAGGTACTTCCCGTTGTTAGCGTCCCTTTCACAAAACCGGAAATATTTCCCGGAGTGATGGGATTAGAAGCCGGAACCGTGGGTGTAACCACATTGGTGGTTTCATTGCCGCTTTTCGTACACGAGGCAATCACGGTAGCCATGAATGCGATGATGGTGTAAAGCTTTCTTGTTTTCATTTTTGTTTTATTTTGTTTTTTTAATTCTCGTATCGGATGCCAAAGCTGAAATTGAGTCCAGTCACTTCGCTGGAGACCAGGATATTGTTAATCTCGTTTTTGTTGGACGTGTTCAGCAGGTTGTTCCATTTGGTAAAAACAGTCCAGTGCCGGTTATTGAGTCCTTTTTCAGCGGAAAATGCCAGATTGGCCTGAGGTTGCTGGTAGTAATCATATCCATAAATCGGATATACCAGTCCGATGGAACGACCGATGTATTGAAAAGCCAGTTCCGCAAATAGATGCTTCCTGGCATTCCTGTATAAAAAGGACACATTGAGGGTATGGTCGGTTTGTCCCTGCAAAGGCC
This sequence comes from Bacteroidota bacterium, assembly GCA_013289175.1. Classification (GTDB taxonomy): domain Bacteria; phylum Bacteroidota; class Bacteroidia; order Chitinophagales; family Chitinophagaceae; genus Puia. The sequence goes on along the minus strand of JABDAN010000005.1, from coordinate 41,942 downwards.
TTTTTTCCAATGTGTCTGTATTGACATAGTTGGCAGCGAGATTATAATAAGACTTGATGGAAGTCGTGTTGGAGTTCAGGTAGGTGTAGTTTCCGGTTATTCCAAAATATTTTCCGAAGTACCGTGTAAAGGCCAGTTCAATACCGTAATCGGTGGCTTCCGGTGTATTGACAGGCATATAGGTCGTGCCTGATATATAAGCAAATTCAATTGGGTTGTGGAGTTTCTTGTAAAAAACACCGGCAAAAAGTTGTTCGTCTGTGCGTGGATAGAGTTCGTACCGGATATCGTAGTTGTTGGATGTGGTATGCAACAGGTAAGGATTGCCTTGCGTAATCGTAGCGCTCGTCGCACTCAGACTGGTCGCCGGCACCAGGTCATAGTAATTTGGCCGGGCGATGGCGGCATAATAGGTTGCCCGTAGATTGGTGATCGCATTGAGTTTAAATTTCAGGTCGACACTGGGTAATACATCCGTATACTTTTTGTCGATCCCGTTGATGCCGGTTGCATTAAAATTATTCAGCTTAAAACCCTGGTCGGTGTTTTCGACCCGCACACCACCGACGGCATCCAGGATGGTAGAGGAGAATTTAGCTTCTCCATATCCCGCCGCAATATCTTCATAGGCATGATAGTTATTGATATCGTATGCCTCGGTACCACCGGTATTGTATACAATCCACTGGGAAGAATAAATATCGGTGAACTGTTGTTTGATGCCGGAGGCGTCGGTTGTTGGTTTTAAATCGTACTGGTCCTGAAGGTTATATCGGTCTTTGTGCCGATAAAGTCCTCCGACTTTCAGTTCCATGGATTTGCGCCCTCCCAGTGCGGTCCGGTAACTGAAATTGGCCATTCCGCTCACGTCGACATCCTGGTTATGCTGCCAGATCCGGGTAATGTCATCGAAGTAATTGGGAGTGGTAATAAATGTATAGGGCCCGTGAATATCCCCGTTGGTATGCACGGTGTCAATTTTTTTATTGAGCGAGAGGTCGGCATAGTCCGGAACCCTTTTGGCAGCATAGGAATAGACCCCTATCCAGTCGAACATAAAATGGTTGGACACAATGTGTTTACCATCCAGTTTCACGTTTTCCAGGAGCTGTTTGCTGGTGACAGAGGTATAGTCGGTAGATACCGGACCGGTTCCGGGAACCGTGCGACCGCCGTTTCCTCCCAAAATAGAGGTATCAATAATCAGGCGGGCTTGGGCAATACCGGTATACAATAAGATATTGGTGAGCGAGATTTTGTTCCGGTCGTTGAAGGCATAGTCCAGGTGAACCGTTATCCCGTTATTGAGTTGTTGAGTGGAAAACTGCCGGTTGGCATAGTCTGAAATAGTGGGAGCACCGTTGGCATGGATATCGGGAGCCGCCTGGTTAAAGATGGAGTTGCTTCCGTAAAACTGATTCTGGAAACTTTCAGCCACCATGAAACCGAGTTTTTGTTTGAAATACCGGTTTCCGTAGGCAATGGTCGCCACCGAATTCGGACCAGGCTGTACCTGCTTAAAGTCCAGATTGCTGCGGCTGAAATCATCCGGCTGAGCGACATAGTTACTCCCATATCTTTCGGTGAGGCTTTGTTGCTGAATATCGCTTTTAGAAAATGTCATAAACTTGCGCTGGAAAAAAATAGCACTATAACCCAACGACCCGAGCACCTTAAACGTTTCCTGGCTCGGAGCATCTTTCATCACCATATTTACGGTACCCCCGATGGCATCGCCTTCCATTTCCGGCGTCAGGGTCTTACTCACTTCGATGCTGCCCAGCAGATCGGAGGGAACAATATTGAGTGGTACATATCGGGTCTTATCGTCTGGGCTGGTGATCTTAATGCCGTTGATCAGCGTATTGTTATAGCGTGGATCCAGTCCCCGGATGATCGGGTAGGCTTCATCGGCACCGCCATTTGTCTGAATGGTCAGACCGCTCATGCGCTTCAGTACATTGGCTGCATTGATATCCGGTGATTTTTCGATGGCTTCCGCTGAAATGATATTGACAATATTGGGAGCATGTTTTTCCTTCTGTATCGCTCCCGTCTCATCTTCTTGATTTAGTTTACCATACACTTGAACCTTCGCAAGATCCTTTCCTTTCTCCTCCAGCTGAATTTTTATTTCAACCTTTTTGTTATCAGCCAGATCCACATGAATTTGGTAGGGAGCAAATCCAACGTATTCGATGGAGATATCATAGGAACCCATTGGAATATTTCTGAATTTAAACTCTCCATCCTGATCAGTGATTGTATTCAATGTATGGCCATTCCCGGTGCACAGCACAAAAGCACCCACCAGTTTTTCCTTTTTGAGATGGCTTTCAACTTTTCCTTTAATTTCAGAAATCTGGCAGAAACTTCGGGTTGTAACGAGTGCAAAAAAGACTAACAAAGGGTATTTTATCATTTCAGCAGTTCCTTAAAGAACCGCAAAAATGACGCAATACTCCTTTAGAAAAAGCCTGCAAATCAACCTTAATAATAGGGTAAGGGATTAATAATACTTAGTTCATAAAAAACACAGAATGTCTTCAGAATCTTCAGAATTGAATCACCAAAAAAACACAACAGCTTAAATGATGCCCATTCACATATTCAAACATGGCAAAAAAATATGTTCTGATAATATTTCCTTTACGTAGATTAAAGGAGTTAATTATTTCTTAACTTAACTATGATATCGGCTGAGAATTCACCGTTCAAAATAACCAGAAAGGAGGAATGCTAAAGAAAGATTCTGGCAAATGAATAATAATTTACTATTTGACGCCATGGGCTTATCAAAAAATGTTAGAAGGACTGAATAGCAAGAATAGTTTAAACTGCGATAATCCAGTAAGCCATGTGTCTTGCTATTTTGGAAGGTTTTTTTTCACGATCCCTTCAATCTCTCATCATTCTACTTCAATGAAGACACATGTTGGATTGCATTTATAACAATAAACCCCCTTTGTCTAAAAAAAATCCGAATCGTTTTGGAATTAACCGATCCCTGAAAAACCAAGGGCGAAACGCGGCTCCAGCCCGATTCCGTTTTTTTGAAAATGAATCATTACGCACACCCCTGTATCACAATCGAACAGAAATTAGACCTTCTTATTTACACAAATTGTTGATAAATAATATATTAGAGAGCGGCATTTTTGTTGAGCCCTCCTATAAGACAGCATAACGGTTACGAACACCATTCAAAAAAAACCATGTTCAGAAACTATATAAGAATTGCCTACAGAAACCTGAAGCGGAACAAAGTCCTTTCGTTCATCAATATTTTTGGGTTAGCAGTTGGTCTGGCCACTTGTATCTTAATGATCACTTATATTTTCAGTGAGCTCGGCTACGACATGCAAAATAAAAATGCAGACCGGATATTCAGGGTCGTTTATAAGGCCGATAAAAAAATAAACAACGATAAGGCATGGGCCTGCACATCAGCGCCTATTGCTTGGGGTTTAAAATCGGATATGACTGAAGTGGAAGAAGTAACCCGACTTCTTAAATTTCCTTCATTGGACAAAATGCTTTTGAAATATGACCATGGAGATGCGACCAAACAATTCTATGAAACCAATGGCTATTATGTTGACTCCACGTTTTTCAAGATTTTCTCTTATGATCTTATATATGGTAATGTCCAGACAGCGTTAAAAGATCCAAACAGCATTGTCATTTCAAATGAAATATCCCAAAAATTATTCGGAAATGAAAACCCAGTCAATAAGTTGATTGTTGTTGGTTTACCCTACGGCAATTTTAACTATACAGTAAAAGGCGTTTTTAATGACTCAAAAATTAAATCCCATATTCCCGCTCATTTCTTTCTTTCTATGAGGAATGGCGATGTCGGAACCTGGGTCGATGCACAGACCAACTGGGCTACCAATAATATATTTTATACTTATGTAAAACTAAAAGAAGGAGCTGATCCCAAACTCTTTGAAAAGAAACTTCAGCCGTTCATCGATCGCCGTGCCGGGGTGGACCTAAGAGATTTGGGTGTTTCAAGACAGTTGTTTATTCAGGCATTGCCTGATATTTATCTGCATTCCAATCTCGACGCAGAAATTGCTTCAAACGGGAATATTACCTATTTATATGTACTCGGGAGCATTGCATTTTTTGTACTGCTCATCGCTTGCATCAATTTTATGAACCTTTCTACCGCCCGATCTATGAAAAGGGCCAAGGAAGTCGGTATACGAAAAGTTTTGGGAGCAGAAAAGAGATCATTGATTTACCAATTCCTCGGTGAATCGATCATTATGAGTTGCTTTGCTTTATTGCTTGCCTTAGCTATGGCATTCGTTTTGATGCCTTTCTTTAGCAATATCATTCAGAAAAAGCTGACTCTTGCCGATCAACCAGGAATATGGCTTTGGATCTTGGTACTTACTATAGTAACGGGTATTTTATCGGGATTCTATCCGGCCTTTTATTTGTCCTCATTCAGACCTATCTCAGTACTCAAGGGGAAACTAGTTAATAATTTTTCCGGGGCTGATATTCGAAAAGGTTTAGTCGTATTCCAGTTTGTAATCTCAATTTGTCTCATTCTAGGGGTAGTTATTATTGAACGCCAATTGCGTTTTATGGACAGTCAAGAACTAGGCTTCAACAAAAGTCAGCAAATCATAATACCCTTGCAAAATCCTGATGTAATAAAAAATTATCAGGCTCTTAAAGACGAACTATTGAAAAATGCTGGGATCAAAAACGTTTCAAGCGGATCCACTTATCCTGGCATTGCAAATATCGATGACCTGCTTTTCTATGCCGAGGGCAAATCTGTGAAAGATGTGGTGGACGTTTCTCTTGCCAATGTGGAAAATGGCTATTTTGAAACATTGGGATTTAAACTCATCGCCGGCAGGTGGTTTTCAAAAGAATTTACGGCCGATTCCAACAGTATTGTGTTGAACGAAACCGCCATCCGTCAATTGGGTTATAATATGCAGACAGCTGTCGGGAAAAAAATATATTGTGACTTCAAGGGTTCGCATAACATTATGTTGATTGTGGGAATAGTCAAAGATTTCAATTTTGAAAGTCTGTATAATCCCATAAAACCATTTGGATTCAATACCACTTTTGGCAATAAGCACAGTTATGTCATCGCCAACATCGCGACAAACAATTATACACAGACCTTAAAAGATATGAATCTAGCTTGGAGTCGGGTCAATCCCGGAACTCCCTTTGTTTATTCATTTCTTGACATGGATTTTCAAAAGAACTACGAAAAAGACCAACGTGCCTCTGGTATCGTAAGCTATTTCACCGTAGTTGCCATTCTCATCGCCTGCCTTGGACTGTTCGGCTTGTCAGCCTTCGCTGCAGAACAACGCGTAAAGGAAATAGGCATCAGGAAAGTATTGGGCGCATCCGTCGCAAACATTGTGGCACTCTTGTCAATGGATTTTGTTAAGATCGTATTGGTAGCCATCGTCATTGCCACACCCATTGGGTGGTATGGAATGAACAAATGGCTTCAGGGATTTGCTTACAAAATTCCGATCACCGGGTGGATGTTTGTTATGACTGGTATACTCGCCATTTTGATTGCATTATTTACAGTGAGTTTTCAGGCGATCAAAGCCGCATTTTCTAACCAGATGACCAGTCTGCGATCTGAATGAGTTGTAGTTAAAATATGAAAGCCTATTGGATTTAAGAATCATGCAAAGGAATCTGGCACCAACCCGTTATTCCTGCGGGTATATTTGTCAGCCGAAGTTTTCCCATCGCAAAATTCCAACCAAGATTTCAAACTGATTGTCGCTCACCGTTCAGGTATTACAAAAGTGAGGTCTGGTTCGTCGCTTTCAAATCTCCTTACCTTTCCAAGCAGTAGGGTATCTTTTTTTAAAATGCAAAAGAAAGACATCAGATTTCCCTGACTCTCATTCCAGCTGAGCCGGAAAACACCATTGGATTTAGTGGTATCCTGATCCAACACACGACTCTGATAACCGGTGACAAAAACAGGTATATGCCCATTTTTTTGGTGACTACCCAATTTAACCTTAAGATGACCTGACAAATAAAATGTAATTGAAAAACCTCTGAATCCAATTAAGACCAGCCCGACCAAAAATAAACGCGCCAAAGAATTGAATGAAACCATTTAAAATTTGACGAAATCAAGAATTATATATTAAATTAGAGCAAGCAAGTTGAATTCACAAATTTTTACTTCAACTGTTCAAATCCCCCTTGTTAACCCTCTGCTTAGCTAGCGCTACCTTTTTGTAATCTAAAATCATGTCGAGCTATTCGACAGATACGGAAAAGTAGATAGGTTTTCTTATTGTATATCTACCCGATTTGGCGAATGATGTTTAATCGTTCTCAAAAAATAAAATATCGACTCCCAGGGAATTGTGGCACCGATCAAAGACGAATGTGGTCTACTTAAATATTTCTATTATAGATTTTTCTTCAATCACTAAAAAAACGGTTATGACCTTTTCCAAGAAAAAACTAGTGTACTTGTTCTTCCTGCTTATTTCAGGGACGTCAGGTTTTACTCAAGCTGCAAAAAAACCCAATATCCTCTTCATTATGGGAGATGACATTGGATGGATGCAGCCGAGTTGTTACCACCGCGGCCTCATGGTAGGTGAAACCCCCAACATTGACCGCATCGCAAATGAAGGTGCCATCATGATGTGTTATTATGCAGAACAGAGCTGTACTTCGGGGCGCAATGCGTTTATCACTGGCATGCATCCGCTCAGAACGGGAATGATTCCCCCGCAATTGCCGGGAAGCCCGTCCTATCTTCGACCTGGAACACCCTGCCTTGCCAAATTCCTTCTGGATCTAGGATATAATACGGGAGAATTCGGTAAAAACCACTTGGGCGACCATCCAGATGCCTTGCCAACTGCCCATGGGTTTCAGGAATTCTGGGGATATCTTTATCACCTGGACGCTATGCAGGGTGTAAGTTTCCCGGACATCAATAAGACACCATTGGTACAAGGTGTCGCCTCGCCTTGCAAAATGGTCCCAATTCCTGGTGTACCAGAACCCCCAGGAGAAATTGATCCCCGGGACGGCACCTGTTTATCTGCCCCTCGTCCGGTGCTTTGGGGCAAGTCTTCGGATGGCACAGCTAAAAATCAGATGTATAAAGATGAAGGCCCCCTTACACTGGAAAGATCAAAAACGGTCGATGAAGAAATTTCCTCCCATGTGATTGACTATCTCGACCGCAATGATCCCAAGAAAACCGGCAAACCATTCTTCATCTGGTATAATCCTGCACGAATGCATGTCACGACCGTTTTGTCTCCAAAGTATCAGGCCATGATTGGCGAACCCGGTGGCAAGGATTGGGGTGCCAATGAAGCCGGTATGAAACAAATGGATGACAATATTGGCTATGTGATTAAAAAGCTTGAGGATATGGGTGAACTAGACAATACCATCATCGTTTTTACTACCGACAACGGTGCGGAAGTTATTACCTATCCCGATGGGGGCGTCACACCTTTTAAGGGCGGAAAATTAACAACCTGGGAAGGTGGTATGCGCGCACCATGCGTCGTCCGTTGGCCAGGTCATATCAAGCCCGGAACGGTTTTAAAAGATATGTTTGCCTCCCTGGACTGGGTGCCAACTTTTGTTGAAATAGCAGGTGGCGCAAAAGGAAACGACTTGAATGCTCAAATTCAAAAAGGTGCGTATCCGGGAATCGTCAAGACAATGCTGGACGGCACCAATCAGATTGACTACCTAACCGGAAAATCGGATAAATCGGCTAGGGATGTTTTCTTCTATTACTCCAACTCGACACCTTCAGCGGTACGTTACAAAAACTGGAAAATGTATTATACCATGTCCAGTACCAATCCGCTGGGAGCGATGGGTGCGAAAGTAACCTATGGTTGGACCATGGTTGACAATATCATGCGCGATCCCTTCGAAATCGCTGGTGGTCTGGACGACCCGAAATCGGCGATTTCAGTCGGTGGTGCGTTGGCTTCCCCCAGTACTGCTTATTTATATGACTGGAATTTGCTGCCTATCGGACAGCTGTTGTGGGAAAAAGAGCTCATGTCTTACGAAAAGTTTCCCCCATTGCAGGCTCCTGAAACCTATAATTTAAGCGGAATATTGAAAGAAGTTCAGGCTGCCGGTCATCCGAGCCAATAAAAATTTAACTTATGTATTGACCAAAGCGGGCTAGAAACTATAGCCCGCTTTTTTTCTTTTCGGAAGATAACTCCCGTGTTTACGTCAAGGTTAAGTTGATGTTGGTATATTTCGACAGATATACTTCTATTGCGCGCTGGCCAGTACATAAAGCAACATACCGGGATCATTCTGGTTGGTATTGTCATAACTCGAAGAAGAAGAAGATAATCTAAACCCAAATTTCTCCAACAGGTTAATTGAGCAAGCGTTTTGCGGTGAGCAATATGCCGTGATGAATTTTAATTTCATTTGTTCAAAACCAAATTTGATCACGCGAGGAAGGACTTCACTCATGATGCCCTGGCCTCTAAAGCCCACCAATAATTCATATCCTATTTCCGCTGTTTCGGCAGACAGATTATAGTTCCAAAATCCAATTGTCCCAATCAGATCGGAGGCATTTTCAAAACAAATAATCCAATAGATGCTTTCCTTTCGTCCAACATTGTCTTTAACTCTTTGAATAAATAAAAGCGCGTCTTCAATTCCACTTGAATTCTTTCGATCGAGCAAATCATTGGTGTCCGTATCAGAACGCAGTTTATGGATTAACGGCGCGTCTGCAACTTTCAGTTCTCTCAGTACAAGTCGTTTGGTGGCTAGTTGCGGAAAGGGTGAAAAATTACCAATCATATTGTAATTTCTTAAAATAAATGGATCAACCTAAAAAAATCGCCAGAATAGTCACCAAAAACAAGCAAACTTTTCCAATCCACTCAAAAATTATGTTTTTATAGATTGGGGGTTCGATTGGGAAAGCCCCCCGGTACAATTTGAATGCCATGAAGATCATAAGATAAAAACTTCTTTAACCAGTGGATTTGAATATAAATAATAACATCCATGAGGAGGCTGATAAGCTAACGGCTATTCATTATTTTAAGCACTATTGTCTTTATTGAAATTCTTACGCAATTCCACTTTTGCACTTTCCAATATCTTTTTCTTTGATGCAGATAGATTCTTCCCGCCGCGGTTAATATAGAAATTAAGCATGGACATTGCTGACTGGAAAAGGCTTCCTTTTCGTCGGTGGCTATGACGGGCGGAATGTTTTAATGATTCAGCAATCTTTTTTGGATCATCTTAGTAAATACACCGCTTTCCAGATCCAATGCGGATGTGCTTATTTTTCGCCGTGGACCATTTCTTTCTGACTGACATAGTTTTATTTTTTGAATTTAGTAGTGAAGGGCCGATTCGGCCCTTCGTTTGTGATTTACTTGCACTATTCATATAGGGTTCATGAATTAAAAAAGGATAATTTTCCCTGTTAAAATTGTACCGCTTCTTTTGAACGAGATTGACAGGTTTCCGTTTCTCTATGTCTATTAGTTACTTCCCCTTTTTTGTTTTACTTCTTTGATGATTTCTGGAATCTACATTTCGGTGAAATTCTGTAATGAACTAAGTGGAAACACTTAGGATAACAGCATGCTTATTCACAAAGTGTTTTTTTTTTGATATTTTGTATAGTATAGATTAGATTTGGTTAACATTTTTTTGGCATCAACACTTCCTCGTTTTAGACACCGACTTTCTGAACTCAGCTAAGTAATATCAGTCAATAATCTTTGACAATAAATAATTTATTGTGAAAAATAAGAACTTCATCGAGATTGTTTGTTTGGCATTCATTGTATTATTTATTTATGCCTCGACCAGTAAATTACTTGACTTCACAAAATTTAGAATTGAAATTGGTAAGTCCCCCATTCTAACTGCATTTTCCAGGCCAGTAGCTATTTTTATCCCGACATTGGAAATTTTGATATCCTTTTTACTGGCCATTTCCAAGCTTCGACTTGTGGGACTATATCTTTCATTTTGTTTAATGACCTCGTTTAGCACATATATATTTATCATATTAAATTTCAGTGATTATGTACCCTGTTCTTGCGGGGGAGTATTACAGAATATGACATGGACACAACACATCTACTTTAATTTATTTTTTGTTTTATTGAGTGGGACGGCGATATGGTTATATAGCCCAACGTACAGGTCCAAGCCAACTGTTTAAATTCTTTAACCAGGGTATGCCGAAAACCTGAAATAGAGTAGGCCTAAATTAAAGTTTATTGCTTTTTAAGATTATAAAAGCATATTTGGTATGAAAGTAAGAAACAGTGTAGTATTACTCGCCTTCGTGGTGCCCGTTATTGGCGCTTTGAAAACCAAACCTGTTGATTCGAAATTCGAACCTGCAGCATTTATTAGTTCTCCCTATTGTCATCAAACGACAAGACCCTTGAAATGTTCTGGAGGGTCAGCTATTTGCTCGGTTGGAGGCGTCATTTATTATGGTGACATGGCGTGTACATCTGCAGATACGTACAAACCTTGAATTTTGCGATCATGTTGACAAAAATCTTTGTCAACATGATTTTTATTTTTACAAATTGAAAGGGAACAAAGATTCATATAAAAGAAAAAAATTATTGTTATTAGCGACTTGCTTTATTTCTAGTGTCGCTTCAATATTATTATTGTATATACTTTCTGGCCAAGTCAATAATCGTAAAAATGGATTTATCAGACTTTATCCTCCTCACGTGATAACCCCGTTAAAAATAATTGACCTGTCAGAAAGCAATTACTATTTTGCTGGTAAGGGCGAATCAAAGATATTTTTGGCAAAGATCAATGACCCCTCTTCAATATTTACTGTCGACTATAATTTAACAGATACCCATACCTACTCTATTAAACTACCTGTCAAACCAAGATTGATTCAAGCCAATATTTCTGTGTCTGTTATCCCACCGCATTTCTTTATTACTCAGGGTTCTGCTCATTTAATCATGCGTGGAAATTTATCCGATTATACCATCAACCATATTGATTCTAGTTTTTCATTTGACCAGGCAATTCCGGTTTCGCTAAACTCCTTGATTATTAGAACTTACGATCGCCAAAGAAAACAAAATATACTTGGTAAAATTTATATGGATCCACCAAAATTTATTAGAAGTGTAAATAATCTAATTAAACAACAGGATGGCATATTCTCAACAGATGGTATGATCAATTACGATGATAACACTCGGTCAATAATATATATTTATTTCTACCGGAATTCCATTCTCTCTCTTGATTCGTCGCTGAATCTGATCGCTACATATAAAACAATTGACACAACCAGTCAGGCAAAAATTGGCTTGGCTTATCTATCTGATTCAAGCCTAACCATGAATAAACCACCTCATTTTGTCAATAAACAGTGTTATACAGCTAATGGATTAATATTTGTTCACTCTGTTTTAAAAGCTAATAATGAAGAAACAGAAATCTTTGACAAATCGACAACAATTGATGTGTACAACGTTAAAACCGGTTTATATAAATTGAGTTTTTATATTCCAAAATATCTTGGCATGAAAATCACGTCATTTATCGTAGCAGATACCAATATTTTTGTCCTATATGATCATTTTCTTTTTTCCTACCATTTAAATAAAATACCGGGTCTCCCATACTAGCAATTTACCCGTTAAATTCCGATCAATCTCCTAATGTGCTATTATAAAAAAACTTAATCTTTTACACTGGAAATTTATTTGTCCTGTCAAATCCGGGAAGATTATGACCATGAAAAAGAAACGAAAAATTTATGTAAATAAAGGTCAATCGATAAATATTTCAATGAGGTACTAAACTAGGCTCTTCCCTTTTTTTAAATTACGTCAACAAAACCTCTATTACCTCGCAAAGGATGAAGTGGAGGAAAAAGCATTTGGAATATTGTTTGGTAACGCTTAGAGAGACTTGACGACCCCAAAAACAGAAAATTAGACTTTACCGCTAAGTGTAAATCTGGGGCCGAGCGAGAAAAAATTGTACTTGTAAAAACTGTTGATCTATTTTTTATTGCAAAATATCTATTAGAAAATGAAGAATTTAAAAAAACCTGCCGGGATTCAATTCACCAACACTTTGGAAAAGTGGTAATATTTCCAACGGTTCCGGAAGAATCAAATAAGGATTTGAAAATTTCACTTTTGTAGGATGAAATAATTATGATTATCCGGAAGTTACTTTAACCGATTGGATGAAAAGAGGATTCCCGCTTCATAATCAGAGAGACAGGGTTAATTTTCATAGTTCAGAGGTTTTAGAATTTGTAAAAAAGGAAAAGCTAGGGAGTTATAAAATAAGCGTTGGTATTAGATTTTCGGAATTCCGAAAATAGAAGTTTGCCAATTAGTTCAAGGAATTTGGAGCTAAAAATTTATATCGTAACTTGGTTTAATAAGTTCTTTACTTCCCTAAAGGTTTATTGGAAATCAAATAAGTTAAGGAAGAAATAGCCTCTTTACTTGCAAATTGACGGGAAAGCGAGGGCAAAAAAAATCAAGAGCTGTTTTAAACTCTTGATAATCAGTACCCCAGACGGGAATCGAACCCGTACCCGCATTTCTGCAGACAGGATTTTAAGTCCTGCGCGTCTACCTGTTCCGCCACCAGGGTCAACCAAAAAAAAATCCCTCCCGCCTGAAACGGGAAGGAACTGAGCGGAAGACCGGGCTCGAACCGGCCACCCCGACCTTGGCAAGGTCGTGCTCTACCAAATGAGCTACTTCCGCTAATCTAACCACTAAAAGAACTATAGAGGGCGGCAAAAATACTGATTCCCGGACTCCCAATAAAATTTCGTTGTTACTTGTATTCCGGTGTATACTGGGTATTGGCCGGAATTTCTACGACAGGCTTGCCCTTATAGCGGTGGCTATAAAGCCCATAACTTCCACCCAGCAACATCGCAATAATGCAAAATACTTCCAGGTAAAATAGAAAAACCGAAGAATCAACCCAGTTATAGGCGATATCCTTCAATTGAGGGTTTTTGTGCTCTTCTATTTCTTCGTGCATAAGAATCAGTTATTTACAGCGCAAAAATAGCAGAATCTGTTAAAAAATCATCTTTTGTCGCCCACAATTTCATCAAATCTTTCCCTGCCTTCTACAAAATGCTTCCAGGCTACACTGTGGGGATACCAGCCCGCCAAAACTGCCTTGCGCTGATCGGGAAAAACACTTTTTTTCTGCTTAAAAAACATCCATTTAAAGAAAGCCAGGTGAGCCTCCCCGACCGCCATAAAATACACCAGCTGGCCAGCAAACAGTGATTTAAAGGCGGAAACAAAGTCCATAAAAATCCTCAAGGGGATCTTCCACAGCGATTCACGAAGGGGCAGGTTTTTAGCCAGCATAATCATATTGTTTCTGAAGTTTAGAAACACTTTTCTTTCGTTTCCTTTGGGAAGGGTCCCACCGCCTACATGATAGACTACGGAAGTCGGACAGGCATAAATACTATATCCGAGTAGTTGCAGACGCCAGCAGAAATCAATTTCCTCCATGTGGGCAAAAAAGTAGGTATCCAAACCCTTAGCCTGATGAAACAATTTGGCGCGGACAAATAAGGCAGCTCCGCTGGCCCAGAAGATTTTGGCGGTTTCATTGTATTGACCTTGGTCAACTTCGCAGATATCAAAGATGCGCCCACGTGCAAAAGGATACCCCAGGGCATCTAGCCAGCCACCTGCGGCCCCGGCATATTCGAAATGATCTTTTTGGTGATAACTTAGAATTTTCGGTTGACAGGCGCCGATATGATGATCGCTCTCCATCAGTTCGATGACCGGTTCGATCCACCCGGGACTTACTTCCACGTCCGAATTCAGCAAAACATAATAGTCAGAATCCACCTGTTTTAAGGCTTCATTATAACCGCCGGCATATCCATAGTTGCGTGTTAGTGTGATAACCCGGATGGCAGGATAAGTGGATGCTAAATACTGAAGAGAATCATCAGCAGATGCGTTGTCGGCCACAACCAATTCCATGTCTGGATAGGTACTGGCCAATATGGAAGGCAGAAACTGCTCCAGGTATTTCCGCCCGTTGTAATTAATAATGACTACTGATACTTTGGCCAAACTTATATTCTTTGGAAATAAAAAAGGAGGGCCAAAAATAAGGCTTTGGCCTGTAAACATTCCGTGAATTATGATTTCAGGTGCTTTGCCTACTTTAGCGGCATGATCGGATTTCGTTTTAACTGGCGCTGGCTCCTGGCCCTGCTGGGAATTGCCATTGTTTGCGGAACCATTTTCTATTCGCAATACCTGGCCCAAAAAATCCGAAGGGAAGAACAACAAAAAATTGAACAATGGTTGGCTGCAAGCAAAGCCATATTGAATCCTGACCTGACGCTTCCAAACTTAATCCGTAATGAGCAGCATTCCATCCCAATCATCGAAACCAACGAGAACGATAGCATAACCAGTTTTTTCAATCTCGATTCCCTGCAAATTGCCAACGACAAAAATTATCTTGCCAAACAACTGGTTGTTTTTCGTTCTCAAAATCCGCCGCTGGAGATCAAATGGAGTGATTCACCCTATACCGCCAACCGCTATTATTACGGACATACGGCCCTGCTCGATCAGGTGCGTTACTTTCCGATCATTCAATTGCTGCTGGTCGCCGTCCTGATTTTTTTTATTGTCTATTCCATCACTTCCCATAACCGGGCTACCCAAAATCAGGTCTGGGCCGGTATGGCCAAAGAAACGGCACATCAACTCGGTACTCCGCTCTCTTCCCTTCAGGGCTGGATAGAAATGCTCAAGGAACAGGGGCTGCCTGTTGAAACGGTTGCCGAATTGCAAAAGGATGTAGACAGGCTTAAACTGGTCTCAGACAGATTTAGTAAAATAGGCAGCATCCCACACCTGGAGAAATCTGACCTGATCTTGCAGATTCAGCAGATGCTCGATTATATGCGAAGACGTACCACTTCCAAAGTGCAGTTCAAGTTCGAGACCAACGGCCAGGAACACATCGAAGGTCATATTTCTCCGCCGCTGTTTGACTGGGTAATTGAAAACCTGCTGAAAAATGCTTTGGACGCCATGGAAGGAAAAGGAACCATCGAAGTAAAAATAAAAGATGAATCCGAACAAGTAATTATCGACCTGACGGATTCAGGAAAAGGAATCACTCCAGCCAATGTGCGCCGGGTTTTTGACCCTGGGTTCACTACAAAAAAACGGGGCTGGGGACTTGGACTTTCTCTTTCCAAACGGATCATGGAAACCTATCACAAAGGAGAACTCTATGTAAAACAGTCAGATATCGGAAAGGGAACTACGTTCCGGATCATTCTTCCCAAAATTTGAGGACAGAGAAATTTGGGGACCCGTGAATGGAAATCTAGCGGGGAAAAGCTATTTTTGCAGTCCATTTTAAAGTTTTGAAGCGCGGAGGTGGCGAAACTGGTAGACGCACTACTTTGAGGTGGTAGCGCCGTAACTGGCGTGGGAGTTCGAATCTCCTCTTCCGCACCTGACCCCCCGATGAAAGTCGGGGGGTTTTATATTGTCCCGCCTCCAACCGCCCAAAGTTATACATCTACTTTACTACGTTAAAATATACCATATTCCCACCGGGCACGCCCTGTTTTGTGAGCCCTTGCACAACGAGAACGTATTTCCCTGGCAGATCGGAGGTATAAAAGCTGAATGTGCCGGGTTTCATTTGAGGCGCCCAGCTAAGCAGGGTCCGGAAGTCTGGCATCCGGCTGTTGATCTGATCCTCTGTATCATATACAGGCGAAAAAAACTCTCTTTCCTCCTGCATACCCGGATACTCTAATATGGTGGCGTGGGGATCCATGACAATCCCATTTAGATCACCCTGGTAGGTCGTTACATTCACAATGCCTTCGAAAGTCATATTGCCCAGCGCATACTGGCGGTTCACGAGTTCGATGCGTTTGATCATTTTGGGATCCTGGTGAAACAATTTATCCGCATCGAAAAAAGGAACGCCGTCAATTAAAATCAATGGTGGTTCATGAAAAGCATTTACCCGGGGTTTGTCGGCCAAGATCAATTGGAATTTATCATTTTTCTTTGACACGCTGGCGAACTGAACATATTCCCGCAATACTTCTTCCATAGTCAGAAAACGGGTATAGTTATCCAGCAAATAACTTTCATCCGGTACTACATAAAAACTATTGGTATCGACCATCTGTTGGCTAAATCGGTTGAGCTGCTGCCCATCGTACACACGTTGCACCTGACCTCGCACCGAACGGTATAATAGGGACCTGGAATTTTTATCCGGCGCGATATATTCTGGCAGGACACTGTTAGAAAATTTCTGAGAAAAAGGAGATGTCATTTCAATATGCAGGCTGCTGTCGGATCCTGGTCCGGTCTGTACTACAATTTCTTCCGATCCATAAAAATCCGGCAATTCGAATTTTATATTTCCCTCTTCATCGCTGTAAGTCGTTCTGAATTGTGTTCTCGTTGAAGGGACCGATAAATACGTGGCTATACGGCTCACTGGCATCCCCTTCCCCCCTATCAGTTTTCCATGAAAAATATGCCCAAACATTTCCGGAGGGAATTCAAAGTCCATGGGGGATGGATTTAACAGATTCTTCCATTTAAAACGTCTCCATCCATGGGTCATCAAAAGATTGTTCATGTCCTCCTCCCTTGCAAGGGTCGAATCAAAATAAAAGGAAGGGTTTTCAATTGCCCCCAGCTCCGATTCCAGGTATAAATAATATCGAATATCCGTGGGATCCACCTCCTGCAGGGAATCCAGCAGGTATACAGCCATCGACATATCCGCATCTACCGGATTTCCAGTAGCATCCCTGGCCGAAAGATGTAAATCAATTTTTTTCCGTATCCCATATTCCATATTGATCTCTGTCTCAATCTGTAATTTTTTTTCCGGATACTTAAAATATAATCGTTCACAAACCGGCTGACTGTTTTTATCGAAAAGCGTGAACCGGGAAATTCCATCTTCGAGTTCTTCCGGTTTAATAAAGAAAACGGCTTTTTGCTTAAGAGTTATTTCTCTTTTCACAGGCAGGTTCGCCTGACTACCATGCACAAATAAATAAACATGCTGTCCGTCCAGATCGGGAGAAACCTGTATCTCAACGGCTATTGGGCCTTCCTCCGATTTGAAGACATGCATGCTGTATCCTGTGGGATAAGCATCGGGCAATTGCTGAACGGCCCGATCTCCATTTTGAAAGCGGATCACCGCCTTATAATGCTGGCCTTCCAAAGGAGTGAAGTGAAAACTGCCTAGCCCAAAGTGCAGCGGCCGGAAGTGAAGGATCGTATCTCCCGTCGAGTTCAATAATTCGCCGGAACAATCCATTCCTTTCCCGTATTCATCTACGATGCGGAAAGCGACCTTCGCGTTAAGATTTTGCACGAGGTTTCCACCTTCCGGAAAAAACTGAATATCATAACGCATGGATTTAGATGCCGCACTATCCCTGGACAAATCCCGCGGATTGATGATCCGGAGGGGTTTTTCAAAAAAATATTCCGGTTCGAAATTTTTCATCCAGCTGGTATAGGCCCGGAACCGGTAGACGCCCGATGGAAGGCCTACCGGTATCACCATGGATCCCGCTGCCTCCTTTGGCTTCAAGGATATTTTTTCCTGCAATACATTCAGGTTATTTTTATCAAGAAGTTCCACATAGGCGATCTTGCTCAGTGATTCCGGTCCGCCGAAAACTGCGTTTACATAGTACAACCGAAACCAACAAATCTCGCCCGTCGTATACATGCCTTTGTCGGTATGTGCGAACAGTTTCTCCTGGATATAGGCCGCTTTGTACCGGTTAAATGCAGCCGGGACGACAGAATCGACTGAATTGGCCTGGCCAAGACCGGTAAACAAATTGACAAACAGCAGAGGAGTCAGAAAAAAAAAGATTCTGAAAGAGTTTCCACATTCTAATATGCTAAGATGCTTTTTCATTGTTTTCCAAAGGCTGACAGGTCACTGCCAGAAATCAGGTTTTATGGAGCTACCTCCCTGTGAATTGCAATCGGCGCATGGAATATCTGAATAAGTAATACCAATGAGATTACCGTACGGACTGTACACGTAGTTAACCGGTATGTGGGCGGTATTGGAAAGGATGGATGTTAGATAACCCGGTCCAGAAGCGGTCAGAATGGTATCCAGTCCGCAGGACACCGGATAACCGTGAGGATAACTTCCAGGAACTTCTAAATGATCAATGAATATTCTTTTATCCGTTTCGGTGGTGCAACCTACAAATCCGATAACCGCTTCCGTAGAATCCGTCGTGCAATGAATATTGCCACCTGTTCCCGAAGGCTGTGGATCAAAAATGGTTCCGAGTTGTTCAGTATTCTTTTTAATCTTTTCGTTCCATTCGTACCACTCCTCGCTAAGGGCATATTGTTTTACCAATATGCTGTACCTGACGACGAATTTATCCGTCGATAGAATTGAAACAGAAGTCAACGGAAACCGAGTGATCAGGTCCTGTGTCAAATTCTGGGTAGAGGCAATGGATATGGTTTGGGAATAGTCAGACCTCCAGCAATTAAAAATCTGCAGACTGTCTGGCCGGACGATGACCATACTGTCTTTATAAAGAAGCTGGGATTGGTAAAAAGCGGTATACTGCCAGGTTTCTTCAAACTGCCATTGGTAATATTTGGTCAGGTTTTGACCATCGTGGGTGCTAACGAAAATGGAGACCTGATTTCCATCGGACGACCAGTTTACAGAATCGATCGCAGGGGTTATGTTTACTTGCGAATATTCAGATAAATAATCCCTCCCATTAGACGTTACAATGTGCAGTCTGTAGCGTTGATTCGGGTAAAAAGAAATCTGGTCAACAGCATATCTTCCCAAGCCTTGTTCGGTCAAAGGAAAATAACCACTGCTTTCGGATTGCACTTCCACAAATGCGCCCGTTTCAAACAGAATCTGTGTTGAATCCAGTCCGTTTACCCGGCTCAATTGAATGATGGTAGGACCTGTACCCAGGTTTATATATCCTTCCACGACCAGATTCCCATTTAGGGGTTTGGGGATATTCGGCATATATTTATCCTTACAGGCGACCGAGAGGATCATGAACAACAAATAAGATATCCGCTTCATATTTTCAAAATCTCACATTGTAATTAATAAAGGGAATGGCATGGCCAAAAATGGAAAGTTTGTATCCATTCACCACACCGTTTTCCGTGATAAAATAAACCGAATAGGGATTCCTGGTTCCAAAAAGATTGTATACGCCGATGGTCCATGAATTGTGGAATATCTGATGGACCTTATGATTGCCGTCCACATTCATCGATACATCGGTCCGGAAATAATCTGGAATCCGGTATGCATTCCGTTCAGAATACCAGGTTCTGAAAGAACTATCATAAGAATATACGCCTACCGGAAGGGTAATGGGTCTTCCCGTACTGTAGGTGCTGTTTATTGAAAAGCTGAAGCGATGATTTACGCGGTAATTCAATACCATCGTAGCTGAATTGGGTTCGTCGTAATTGGCCGGATAGTAATTCCCATTGTTGATCAGTTCCCCGGCATTGTTATCATCCTGTTGCAAGAGCGCACGGGAATAGGTATAACTGAGCCATCCGTTCAGCTTGCCGGTGGCTTTTTTTATCATGAATTCGATGCCATAAGCTTTGCCATGCGTATTGATCAGTTCTGTTTCAATATGGTGATTCAACAACAGGATGGCCCCACTCTTATAGTCAGGATAGTTCTCTATTTTTTTATAATAGACTTCCACGGATGTCTCGATGGTATTGTTTTTTAAATTTTTATAGGCCCCCAAAGAAATCTGACTTCCCCATTGTGGCAGGATATTCGGATCACTGAGTTTCCAGATATCCGTGGGTGAAATAGAAACCGTATTCGACAGGGTCTGGATATATTGCCGCATTGTATTGTAGCTTCCTTTGAGAGAAAAATTATCAGAAAGCTCATACCGGAGAGAAAGCCGGACTTCCGGACCACCATAAGTCTTTATGATTTGTCCCGGACCATACGTCTTTGTGGACAAAATATCATCTTCCGTTTTGGGCTCACCAGGTGCATATTGATTCACCGTTTGTGGGCCCAGGTAATTATATATAGAATAACGCAGGCCGGCCTCCACTACGACACTGGGGGTTATGGTATATTTGTCGCTGATGTACAAGGCACTTTCCAGCGCCTGTTCATGGTTTACCGTATCGGGCTGTACGATCGATAATTTTCCTACGGGTGCATAGTTACCGGGATTCAATAAATAGTAGAGGGAATTCAGGCCGAACTCCAGATTGTGTTTAGGATTCAGCAAATAATTAAACTGGGCCTTGAGGTAGGTTTGATTGATATTGAAGTCCAGCCTATAGGCGTTGGCCGGATTGTAAGAACTGGTAATATAATAGTTATACCGGTCATATCCGGTGGTAAACAGTCCATACAATTTGTCAGAGAATGAATGTTTCCATTTCAGGGAAAGATTGAGATTTCCGTAACCATAGGTTGTATCGCTGTTCAAATTGAAATTGTCCTTGCTTGTATAAGCCGTCAGGTACAGGTTATTGTTTTTGTTAATCTGGTGACTGATATTGAGGTTGAGATCATAAAAAGAAGCCCGGCTTAGTTTGTATTCGGGAGGAAGCAGGTTCAGCAGCCAGTTCGCATAAGTAGTTCTTCCACCCAGGATAAAAGATGTTTTGTCTTTTACCAGCGGCCCTTCTATTTCCAGACGGCTTGTAATCAGACCGATGCCAGCAGATCCGGCAAACTCTTTTTTATTTCCTTCCCGGCTCACCACATCTACCACGGAAGACAACCTTCCGCCATAGCGTGCCGGGATACTGCTTTTGTACAACTCCACCGTTTTTACCAGGTCGGGATTGAAAGCGGAAAAGAATCCAAAAAAATGGGTGGGATTATAAATGGTCGCGTCATTGAATAGGAAAAGATTCTGGTCAGCAGCTCCGCCCCGTATATTCAATCCCGTACTGGCTTCTCCGACCGATTTCACGCCGGGCAGGGTCAGCAGCACACGCAGCAAATCGGTTTCACCAAAAAGCATGGGTACTTGTTTGAGCGCTTTAATATCTAGCTTCTGAACGCCCATTTGTACGCCCCGGATATTACTCATTTTTTCAGCTGATACCGTAACATTCTTGAGCATCATCACCTGGCTTTGCAAACTGATATTCAGCTTCCCATCGCCCGAAAGCATGATCTGACGGTGGGTATCTTTCATGCCAAAGCTTTGAATATTCAAGGTCCATCTGCCTTTTGGAATGGTGATGGCATAGTATCCGTATTGATCAGTTAATACACCGATCCTGGGTTTGTCAATATACACGGATGCACCCGTGATGGGCTCACCGGTTTTTACATCCCGAACGTATCCGCTGAGCAGGGCTGTGGGTTGTCCGTTTTTAGTGGCATTGATTCCGATTTGGTATAACTTATTTTCCAGCGCCGCGGTCTGGATATACTCCGCCTGAGCGGCATTGTTCCTGGCATCTTCTACGTAATTTTTTCTTTTCCCTTTTACGGATTCAGGAGGCAGGGTGTTCAGCGTCGTATCGATTACCGTCAGTTTTGTCAAGAATACTTCATTGTCCAGGCCGAAAGAATAATTGTAATCGGTATTTAGAAAAGCCCTCGATAAAACGGAACTCAGCGGTTCGTTATCTACCTTCAGGGTGATGCGCAGGCTATCAAACAAAGACTGATCGTAATAAAAGAAATAATTTGTTTTCCTTTCCAGCTCTTCGGTAAACTGAGAAATGGTGAGGTTCTGGAAGTTTCCCGTTATGAATTGCTGTCCACGTTGCTGAGCATGCAGTTCCGGAATATAAAAACCGGATGATACCACTAGTAAAATCACTACTGAAAACTGCCGCATACTATTTCACCAGTTTGTCATAATAGTCTGCCACCTGAATCAACACATTTCCCATATTGTCGTCCTGCAGATTATTCTTTTCAATAAAATGTTTTAATTCTTTTTTGTGATCAGAAAAAATATTGGGTAAACTTCCCACGGTTTTTACTCGTATGTAGACCTGACCTCTTCTGATATAATAAACCTCATCCGTTACCATGTAGCGGGGAATCCCCTCTGTCGCAAAGGTTTCTTCCCGGATGTATTTAATAGTTTGTTTGAGCACGCGGGAAGGTCCGTCATATAGCAGTTCGTAAAATCCGGTAGCAGGAATCCCGGAATGGGTCGAATCAGCCATCAGTCGAAGAAATTCATTTTCCCCAATGTCAAATGATGAAACCCGCTCATTGATCATCTGCAATTCGTAACCATCTTTGAGCAGAATCAAGAACTGTTGTAGGTCATCATACTTCAGCAAGACGCTGTCATAGAAAATTCCGTTGTACACAACGGATCCTCGCGCAAATTGGTCGGAGGGAAAATAGGCGGATCCCAGGCGGAATGGATGGGGGTATTTTTCATACCGGACGCCGTTATTCAGTGGGGACTGGTCTCCCTGTTGATTTTGGTATACACTGGCCGAGTGGGCGTATGCAGCCTGGTGCATCATGCTGTCTAAGGATCTGGGTTGCGCGAATGCCTTTTGAGCATATATAAAAAAGGACAGGCAAACTATGCCAGGCAATCCAAATTTCATTTCTTAGTGCGTTAATCGGAGCATACGGACAGTAGGCAGGAAGACGATAACGACACCAAGTTAAACAAATCCACTATTTCAAAGCGGGAAAATTTCCTTTGTCGAAAATACTTTCCTCCGCAATGGTTTTCTCAATATCCTGCCATTTGCGCGGAGCGTCGGCTGACAAAAGAGTGTAACCGTCTTTACCAATGAGCACATCATCTTCAATGCGCACCCCGATATTCCACCATTTTTTATCAACCGGGCTTCCAGCAGGAATATAAATCCCCGGCTCTACAGTGATTACCATATTTTCTTTCAGCTTGTCATAACTTCCTTTATCATGGACGTCAAGACCCAGATGGTGCGTCATCCCGTGTGGATAATACTTTTTTACGTCTTTGGCATTGTTGATCAAACCAAGCCGCAATAAACCTGCTGCGAGCACTTGGGTGGTTTTGGCTTCCAGGGAATCAAAAGAAACGCCCTCCCGGCAATACTTGAATGCTTCCTCCTGGGCGTCATAAACGATCTGGTAAATGGCCTTCTGTTCCTCTGAGAATTTGCCGTTAGCAGGAAATGTCCGGGTTACATCCGCGGAATAACCATGGTACATGGCCCCCACATCCATTAGGACCAATTGATTTTTTACCGTTAGCGCACTATTGTCTTCATAATGCAATATGCATCCGTCTGCTCCGGCTCCGACAATGGGAGCATATCCTTCATCCTCCGCTCCATATTTTTTGTGCACATACAACATGATGCCTTCCAGTTCACGTTCTGACATGGCCGGATTGACCGCCTTCATGGCTTGCGTATGGGCGATACTGGAAATTTCCACTGATTTTTTAATCAAATGGATTTCTTCCGGAGTTTTGATACCCCTCATCTCTCCCGTATAATTGTTAAATGCGATGGGGCCTGCGACTATAACACTGTAATTTTTCTTAAAATCCGCCAGGGTTGTTGAATCCGGATTGGCAAGCAAAGCCTTAATCCAAAAATTTTTCTTGAATGCCTCGGAATTTAAGTGGGATTTGATGATGGTAATAAATCGAGGCAAATTGTCTTTGTTGGCACGCATATAGATCCTGTACAGCAAAGCGTTTAAAGCTTCATCCGTTTTGACCAATCCCGCGTTTTTAATGACCTGACTCACCAGTGACTTCAAACTGCCTGCTGATAAATCTCCCAGTGTATCGGGCAGATAATCGTAAATAACTGTATATTTTTTGAGATCTATGGGAAAGTTTTGGAGATCTTCCCCGTTGTACACTCTTTTAAATCCCAGCGAAGCCTTTACGCCTTCGACACCCAGGCGTTTACCCGTCCACTGCTCAGCCGAGGGATCGCGGTGTTGTACAAAAAATAATTCATTGTAACTGCTGTCCCCATCCGGTTGTACATCCTTGAAAATAAACAACACTGAATTGGGTTCCTTATATCCGGAAAAATAATACAGATCTGGATTGGGATGGTAGGTATAGTCCACGTCCCTGGAAAAAACTTCTTCCGGATAGGAAAAAATCACCACCACGGAATGGGGAGGCATGAGAGCCCGCAAGGCTTGGCGGCGTTCGGCATGAAAAGCGGGAGTTAAATTATCAGACGGCAAATTATCGGTTGAATTGTCTGTTTGGGCGTAGCCAGAATAAGAAAAGCCGCAAACGAATACAACGATGGAAAGCAATGTGGATATACGTTTCATAATTTATAATATCTGTCCAGGAAAAGTAATACTTATTGTTGTATCATAAACTGACGGGCAATACTATTGAGGTATCCGTCTGTCCAACTCATCGTGTATACGCCAGGAAGGATGCCGGTAAGGTCCACCCGGGTCGTTGTTTGATTGGCGGCCAACTGAATCTCTCGCATGATTTTTCCACTACCGTCAAGAACCCGGATTACCGAGAGATTGGAAATGGCTGGATTGACTACCATGATGTAATTGGTCGCCGGATTGGGATACAGCTGAATTGTATTGCTCAGGAAAGAGACCCCAACAAAATAACTGTAAGTGAGATTCCCGCTGGTATCCTTCATCTGAATCCGGTAATAGTTCATGCCATTGACGGGTTGCAGATCCGTATATGAATAGTTCTGTATGCCCTTCAGTTGCACGGATGGCAGCGTGGCCAATCCACTGAAGGATACCGTGTCCTTGCCGCGTTGAACCGTATACTGAACAATGGATTGATCATTTTTGACCGTCCAGGCGACACCAATCTTTCCTGACGTATCCTGCAGCGCAAGCTGTTCGAAAACAAAGGCGGTGGAATCTACAGTCGGTGGAATAAAAAGGAAGCCCGCAAGACTGTCGCTGTGAGTGGCCGTTTTGATTGCTACCGCTCCGCTGGATCCCGTGCCGACGACTGCGGTGACTACACTGTCTGATACCACAATGAAAGAAGCGGCGTTCGTTCCGCCAAAACTCACTGCAGTCAGTCCCTGAAGGTTTTTGCCATGGATGGTTATCACAGAGTCTGTAGAACCGGAACTGGGACTAAAGGACAATATCTGTGGCAAAGCAACGGTTGGCGTGTCGAAAACAAATCCCGCTAGACTATCGGCTCCGGCTGTTGTAAATACTGACAGGTACCCGCTGGCACCCAACCCGACCACCGCGGTAATCACCGAATCGGAAACAACTCTAAAGGATGCCGCTGGTATTCCACCAAAATCTACCGTAGTGACTCCGTTGAGGTGTTTTCCAAGGAGGGTTATGGTGGAATCCGTTGAGCCGGAAGTCGGACTAAAGGACAGTAGCTGAGGCATGGCGGGCGTCGGTGTGTTGAAAATAAATCCAGAGAGGCTATCGGCGCCCGTAGCTGCGTACACATAAACATAACCGCTGGATCCTCTACCGGTTACGGCCACGATCACCGAATCAGAAACAACCGTAAAGGATGCTGCCGCCGTTCCACCAAAACTTACAGCCGTTACGCCGGTTAAATGGTGTCCAAGAATCGTAATCGTGGAGTCCGTCGAACCGGAGCTGGGACTGAAAGAAAGTATTTGTGGTGCAGGGAGGACTGGTATAATGAAAATAAATCCAGCCAGACTATCGGCTCCCGTCGGCGTAAATACGGACACATATCCTGTGGCACCCTTACCGGTCACAGCCGTAATCAGGGAATCGGAAACCACGCTAAAGGATGTTGCCGGTATACCACCAAATTTTACGGATGTGGCCCCTGTCAGGTAGAGTCCTTTGATGGTGATCAGGGTACCGCTGTCGCCACTGGCGGGACTAAAGGAATACAAATGCGGAAGATTGATCAGGAATACAAATCCCGCCAAAGAATCTGTACCCAGCGGAGAAATTACTTTTACAAATCCAGAAGCGCCCGCTCCTACCGTTGCCGTGATAACAGAATCTGAAATCTCAGAAAAACTCTCGGCAGGGATATTGCCAAACAATACACTGGTCGAACCCGACAAATGATTTCCCTTAATCGTTACAACGCCAGTACTATGTACGCTATCGGGACTGAAAGAAGTTAATTTCAAACGCAGATATTCAAAACCCGCCAGAGAGGCAAGGCCCATGGCTGTTGACACTTCTACCTTGCCCGTGCTGCCGTTGCCGACAATGGCCCTGATCAGGGTATCGCTGTTTGATACGATTGAGAGGGCCGGCGTACCGCCAAAACTTACCGTCAGTGCACCCGTCAGGTGATTTCCCGAAATCGAAATCGTATCCCCTTGTTTGCCTGCCACTGGATTGAAGGAACTGATCACCGGAGGCACGCCGCTGCCTGCCAGGTTTCTGAAAATGGAAATGCTATTGGCATGCGCTTTTACAACGATGATCTCTGGTTTGCCATCTCCATCCAAGTCTCCTGAACCGATGGTACCAACGCCCGAAGCAATGGGAATGCTAAAAGGTGCAGCCATGGTAATAGGGCCCCCACTGGTTGTATTCTTAAAAACGGAGATGGCGGGTGCTCCTTCATCGAGTACAGCTATATCGGGTTTACCGTCACCGTTGAAATCAGCCAGTGTCACGCCGGTCGGCGTACCGGTAAACGGCAGATCCTGGCGCGTTGCAAATGATATAACGGAACCGGATGAGTTGTTTTGAAAAATGGAGACCAAGTTGACCGTAGAAGAGGTTGTTGTGACCAGGTCGGGTTTACCGTCCTGGTTCAGATCTGCCACAGCTATAGAAATCTGCTGACTAAAACCAGTCTGGATAACAAACTGCTGGACTACATCTAAAGAGATGGTACCGACCACGCTGGTATTTCTAAAAACAGATAAATAATTTCCGGTAGCCACCGCGATATCCGCTTTCCCGTCTCCATTCAGGTCGCTGATTACTACGGCGCCAGAATATCCGTTGACAGGAAAGTATCCTACGAAACTATAGGCGATATGTTGTCCGGAACTGATGTTGCGGTAAATGTGCGCCCCCGGAAAATAATCGGAGGTTACGACGATATCGGGTCTGCCGTCTCCATCCAAGTCCCCTGTGGCGATATGAAATCCACCAGGGCCTCCTTGATTCAACAATTGAAAATTCGACAACTGACTATTTCCGGGAACACTGATGTTTTGAAAAATCGAAACTGCAATGTCATCACTGCCGTTGCTGATGGCCAGGTCGATTTTACCATCGCCATTCAGATCGGTTGGCGCAATCTGAATGGAAGCATCCGTCGGATCCGTGGAATACCGATTTCCCTGTGTAAATCCAATGGTACCGGTTGATCCGGTATTTTGAAGGATGGATAAAGATGTCGATCCCAGACTGCCCGTATTGAATCCCACGGTAAGATCCGGTTTGCCATCGCCATCTATATCCACGACAGAGGCACAATAGGGACTTACATCTGTCGGGATCACCTTTTCCACATCAAAAGACGATGCGTTAAAACCGGTGTCCTGACTGGAAAATGTTACTACAAAGGGATTTTGTGCATAGGCTGTAGTGCCTTTCGTCGTCACAGAAACAGGCAACAGATTGGCGCCGGCAGGGACAATGGCTGTGATCGAATTTGCGCTGGCTGAAACAACGGTGGCCCGAACGGCTCCAAAATAAACAATATCATTTCCGGGGGTTGGATCAAAATTATTTCCTGATATCTGCACGCTGGTACCCAAGGGTCCCATTGCGGGTGAAAAGGAATTGATGACAGCACTGATGTTGAAAGTAAATCCGGTAACCGAAACCGTATCGCCGATATTGTCCAGCAATATGTCTCCGCTGGACCCGTTGCTTATTCTTACCAGCAGGAGTGTATCGGCAACGACGGTAAATCCAGCCGAACTCGTTCCGCCCAGATAAACGGATTTGGTCGTGGACAGATACCTGCCATGAATATAGATCGTATCGCCTGGACCTCCTGTTTGCGGAGAAAAAGAAAAAATATTCGGTGGTTGAACAAAAATAAATCCGTTGCTGCTAGCCGTACCATACGAAGTCGTCACCTGAACCATTCCAGAAGCGCCCGTTGACACCACGGCAATTAAAATGGTATCAGACAAAGCCACAAAGGATGCAGCGGGAACGCCTCCAAAACTCACTGCATTGGTTGTTAATAAATAACTTCCGTGAATTAAAATAGTATCCCCCTTACCTGCAAACAAAGGCAAAACGGATTTTAAAACAGGCGGATGAATATAGACAAAGGGGCCGGCAGAATCCGTTCCCAGCGATGTGGAGACATAGATTTTCCCACTGGATCCCGGTCCGACAACGGCGGTGATCAAAGTATCGGCTGTCGCGGTGAATGACTGAGCAAGGCTGTCACCGAATATTACTTGGGTTGTTCCGGACAAATGAGTTCCGGTAATGGTTACCGTCTGACCGATGCTGGCACTATCCGGAGTAAATCCGGTGATCCGGGGTGCACTCTGATTGATGAGGGTTTCAAAAATAGAAATGGTAGAAGTGCCTTCATTGGCGACTGCCAGCTCCGGTTTGCCGTCCCCATCGAGATCGACGATGACAACTCCATAAGGAAATAGACCAGCAGTAAAATCAGATTTGGCAGCAAAAGAATTTTTATCCAGCACACCGGCAGTTGAAATATTTTTAAAGACGGACAGCGTTCCGGACTGACTGTTGCAAACCGCAATATCCGGTTTCCCATCGCCATCCAGGTCTCCTACGTCCAGCAAATCCGGTGCGTTGCCAGAAAAAAAACTTACCGGAGCAGAAAAAGAGGAGGCGTTGAGGGTGCCCGTTATAGACTGGTTCCTTAAAACACTGAATGTATTGGAATCGGTATTGGACACAACGAGATCGGCTTTCCCATCTCCATCAACATCCGTGACGGCGAGATGGAAAGGCCCTTTGCCCGCCGGGTAGCTTACACCTGCAGCCAGAGAATTGTTATCGATCGTACCCGGTACCGAGGTATTTTGATAAACCGTTACCGTTCCATTTGTCCGGTTGGCAGTGATGATCTCCGGTTTTCCATCACCGTCCAGGTCTGCGACGGTCATAAATTCTATTCCGCTTACCCCGTTGTATCCTGCAGGTGCAGAAAAAGATGCATTGCTGAGCAGGCCGCCTGCTGAATTATTCTGGATGATTTTTAATAAACCCGGTTGCTGGGTATCCATCTGCACGATATCAGGCCTTCCATCTCCGTCAATATCACCTACACAGATGGTCGTCCCCGCATCCGGTAAAATGGCTGCCTTTACAAATGAAATGGTGCCTGCTACCGATTGGTTTTGCCAGACCGTAAGTTGAAAGACGTCCTGGTTGTAGGTTACCAGGTCTGGTTTGCCATCCCCATTCATATCCGTGATGGCTACAATGGTGCACCGGTAACCTGAATAAATATCGACCTCTGAACTGAAGGAACCATTGTCCAGGTTGCCTGGGGTGGAAGTATTTCTAAAAAGCCCGATGTTTCCGGAAGCATAGGAGGCTATCAGATCAGGTTTCCCATCTCCATCCAGGTCCACGGATTTAATAAATATTGTGTTGGCCCCTCCGGGACTTGTCTGTACAACGGCTGATTGCGCGATCGAGGTCAGGGTCGAGGCGCCACCGGCAAACACGGATAAAAAAGCAGCCGAAGAAAAACCAGTTAGATGAGCCGAAGTATCCGTCACACTGATGGGCTGGTTGGTAGCACCCGTAGGTACGATTACCTGTATGCTGTTGGTTGTCGCGGAACTAACCAGGGCCTGGGTGGCTCCAAAAAAAACAAAATCCGATGTGGAAACCCCGTTGAAATTGCTGCCCAGAATGGTGACGGTGGCACCGGCGGCCGCTGAATGGGGACTGAAGGAACTGATAATGGGTTGGGCCAGCAGTTTACAAGAACAGACAACCAGTAGTAAGTTGGAAAGCAATAGATTGAAGCATAAGGCTTTAGCCTTATAAGTGATTGTCATTCAGTAACTGGTTTGGGCTAAAAATAGTACATTAATCCCCATTTGCAAAGGCTACTTATATAGACCATTTTCCTGGTTTTTAGAGGTGTAATTCACCCAAAGTTTATTTGTAATTCGAGCGCACTATATTTGCGTGGCTCAAAGATCCTTTTTTCCTGACTAGATCGGGAAGCGTAAACTAGCCGCTCCAATGGGGGGGTATTTTTTTCAAGGGATCGCGCTGGTTCCTTAATTCTGTACACATGAGATTTTTATATTTATCGCTCTTAGTTGGACTGCTCCTCTCCTGCAGCAAAGCAACCAATTACAGTTCCTGCAATTTAAATTATACTGCGTCCAGTGGATTGGATTCTACCAGGCAGGTTCAATACCTGGCCGTTACGGCGGGCAGCGGCGGCACCATCAATTCCATTTCTTATCTGGATTCAACTGGAAGCATCACGGTTAAAAATCCGGTCCTGCCCTTTACAGCAAAAACAAACCTGAAAAAAGGCACCATCATTACGATGTCCTTGGTGGGAACGGCCAATCATGGGGGCAGCATTAATATGTCGGTAATTACCGATAGTATCTCGGTCGTTTCCTGCAGTAACTGAATAACACGGGGAAAAATTTTACGGTTAGCTTTGCCTGAACCCAACCAAACTACAGCGTGAAGGTGCTGGAAAATGATATCAGACATGTACAGGTTATCCGCTATGTCACGCCTTTGCGCGAAGGGGGTTCCCTGCCGGCGATTGCCGAAGCAGACGATCAGTTTCTCTATGTGATAAAATTTCGAGGAGCGGGCCAGGGTGCCCGATCGCTCATCGCCGAATTCATTGGTGGTGAAATTGCCCGCACCCTGGGTCTCCGGGTTCCGGAAATCGTACTGGCTTCACTGGATGCGTCTTTTGGAAGAACAGAACCCGATGAAGAAATTCAGGACCTGCTCAAAGCCAGTGTAGGACTTAATCTGGGGCTCCATTACTTATCCGGCGCGATCAGCTTCGATCCACTGGTCACTTCCGTGAAGGAGGACCTGGCTTCTTCGATCGTATGGCTGGACAGTCTGTTGACCAATGTGGACCGTACTTCCAACAACACCAATATGCTGGTCTGGAACAAAGAACTTTGGCTCATCGATCATGGAGCCTCTTTATACTTCCATTTTGCACCAGAAAATTGGGAAATAAAAGCGGAGACCCCTTTTGCAGCCATTAAGAATCATGTATTGCTTCCCTATGCTTCTGGTCTGGTGGCGACGGATGAAAAATTTCAATCCATCCTCACATCAGAAAAAATAAAAGATATTGTGGAAATGATTCCCGGTGAATGGCTGACGGAAAACCATCCTTCGGCAACAGAGGCCCGGGATATGTATTCCCGTTATCTGCAAATCCGAATGGCATCCTCAAAAATTTTTATAAAAGAAGCAAACCATGCCCGAGCAGCACTCCTTTGATTATGCCGTCATCCGCGTGGTTCCCAAAGTGGAGCGGGAGGAATTCATGAACGTGGGAGTGATTCTGTATTGCCAGTCGCTTTCGTTTCTGGATGCCTTGTTCTTTCTGGATGAACCGAGGCTGCGGGCGCTTTCACCCCAGCTGGAAATGACAGAAATAAAAGAACACCTCGCCGCTTTTTGTCATATCTGCAAAGGGGGTTCCAACGCTGGTCCGATCGGCAAACTGGACATGGGTTCCAGGTTTCGCTGGTTAACAGCCACCCGCAGTACGGTGGTGCAGTGTTCCCGGGTTCATCCCGGACTCACGACCGATCCCGCTCTTACCCTGAAGAGTCTGCACAGTCGACTGGTGAAGGAACAATAAATCTGTTCTGGTTTTCTACGAATCAGATTATCTTAGTGTCCCTTTCAAAAAACAACTGCATATGTTATTCAAACGATTGACTGCTGTACTCTGTTTATTTTTCTGCCTCTCCAATTTACATGCCCAGACCGCGGATATAAAAGCCAAAGTAGACAAACTACTCGGCCAAAT
Source organism: Bacteroidota bacterium (assembly GCA_013289175.1). GTDB lineage: Bacteria > Bacteroidota > Bacteroidia > Chitinophagales > Chitinophagaceae > Puia. Next base: position 9,895 of record JABDAN010000005.1, on the reverse strand, counting down.
GACCCTGGATGAAAAAATCGGACAGATGACTCAAGTCACCCTTTCCGTGGTCGCCCAAGGTGGCTGGAGCAACCAAGACGGATCCCTGGATTCGGTAGCCCTTAAAAAAGCAGTGCTCGATTACAAAGTGGGATCGATTTTGAATACAACGGCCCATGCCCTGTCTGTAGAAAAATGGAGAGCCGTTCAAACAGAAATTCAGGATGAAGCCAAAAAGTCCCGGCTGAAAATCCCGGTCATCTACGGCCTGGACGGTATGCATGGACAAACCTATACACTCAATTCCACTCTTTTTCCTCAAAATATTGCCATGGCCGCTACCCGAAATCCGGAGCTGGTTGCCCAGGCTGCCCATATCACCGCCAATGAAATGCGCGCTTCCGGCGTCCGCTGGGAATTCGCGCCGGTACTAGACTGTGGCCGTCAGCCCCTATGGTCCAGATTTCCGGAGACTTACGGAGAAGACGTTTACATCGGCAAAACGATGGGGGTTACAGCCATCCAAGCCTACCAGGCAGATGGACTGACAAACCCCACGGCTGTTGCGGCCTGTATGAAACATTATCTGGGTTATTCAGCAGCCAGGACAGGCAAAGACCGCAGCCCTTCCTATATTCCGGAAATTGAGTTGCGAGAATATTATCTGCCCCAGTTTCACGATGCCATTCAGGCGGGCGCTGCGACCATCATGATCAATTCCGGAGAAATCAACGGTGTTCCGGTGCATGCCAGTAAATATCTGCTGACCGATGTGTTGCGCACGGAAATGGGATTTCAGGGCGTGGTGGTGACCGATTGGGAGGATATCATTCGCCTTCATACGCGGCATTTGGTTGCCAGCAGTCCCCGTGCAGCGGTTGCGATGGCCATCAACGCGGGCATCGATATGAGTATGGTACCTGGAGACTATTCATTTTTTGATTTGCTCAAAGAAGCAGTCCAGAAAAACGAAGTGTCCATCGAGCGGATCAATGAAGCCGTTGCTCGGATACTCACGCTCAAATATCGACTGGGGCTTTTTGACAATCCCTATCCGGAACAAGGCAGCCTTTCCAATTTCGGCAAACCTGCATACCAGCAGGCTGCATTGGTCGCTGCACAGGAGGCCATGACCCTGCTCAAAAATCAAAACAATATTCTCCCCTTATCAAAAGATAAAAAAGTGTTGGTCGCCGGTCCATCCGCTGCCAGCATCGCTCCTTTAAATGGATGCTGGTCTTATACTTGGCAGGGAAATCAGGAACAATGGTACCCTGCTGACAGCAAAACCATTGGCGAAACCATTGCTGAAAAAACGGGGGGGCAGGTCAACCCTCATCAGTGTAAAGGGTTTTGACGCTGCGCAAAATTTTGATACCAGCCGTCTGAAAGCGGCAGCGGCAGATGCCGATGTGATTGTACTATGTCTGGGAGAGAATGCGTATGCAGAGAGTCCCGGTAATATCAACGACCTGGCCCTACCTGAAAATCAAATGGCTCTCGCCCGGGTGGCGGCAGCTACCGGCAAGCCAGTCATCCTCGTCTTGACGGAGGGCAGGCCCCGGCTCATTACAGGAATTGAACCCTCGATACAGGGAATTCTGATGGCCTACTGGTCCGGCAAAAAAACTGCTGAAGCTGTGGCGGACGTACTGTTCGGAGATTACAATCCTGCGGGGATCCTGCCTTATTCTTATCCCCGTTATTCGGGAGAAATCGTTTTATATGACCGCAAACACACCGAGGATGTCCGGGAAATTTTTAATTCGGATATGACCTGGGATGGCTACCATCCGCTTTTCCCTTTCGGATGGGGTCTGAGTTATACAACTTTCACCTACGGACCCATCAGCCTGAGCAGCAGTTCCCTCCAGGGTTCGGGCAGCCTGACGGTAAATATTACAGTGACCAATTCCGGATCCATGGCAGGCAAACACACCGTAGAATTATATTCTCACGAGCACTATGCTCCCATCACGCCCTCTATGCAAAGGTTGCGCGCATTTAAGAAGATTAGCCTCAAGCCCGGCGAGACCCAGACCGTTTCCTTTACCCTACAGGCAGCTGATTTAGCCTTCATCCATGCAGACCTTAAAAAACTAACGGAACCAGGAGATTTTGACCTGATGATTGGAAACCAGAAAGCGAGCTTTAGTTATCAACCCTGAAAGCGCGAACTTCATGATTAATTATCCTGTGTGATGAAACGGATCGTGTCTTCCTTTTTGGTTGTATTTATTTTGATCCTATCGGGTAAGAATCCGGCATATGCTCAATCGGATACCAAGACCAAACAGGTAAAACCTCCTTCTAAGGCCATTGATTCAGAAAAAAATATCATCCTCACCAGGCAGTCAGAAGATTTTCAGGCTTCAAGAATCGAACAGGTGAAGGATTCCCTGCGCCTGTTGGAATTAAAAAAGGAAATTCTTCAGCTGGGCGCAGCCAACAGTACACAAAAAGCGGCATTGTCCCAGGAGAGGGATCAACTTCAAAACAAGGACTCCCTGCGTACTGCCTTAGAGAAAATAAAAATCGATTCCCTGAGGTCCATCGTCAGCGGATTCCCGGTCTATATCTCCCGGGATACCCTTTTTTATATTTATGCCAAACTGGGAAGTTTTACACCCAGGGAGAGAGCCACGGTGATTATCAGCCGGATTCAAAAACTTGCGAAGGATTATTTTTTTTCGGCCGATTCCCTGGCCATCGTCCATACCGAGTATACGACCGATGTAGTCTATCAAGATCATATCCTGCTCAGCATTTCTGATCAGGATGCCCTGTGGATGAGGTCAACCAAAGAGAAACTGGCAGAAATATACCAGTTAAAAATTGCCCAGGCTGTCCGGGAATACAAAAATGAACACAGCTGGGAAACGATGTTGAAGGAATATCTAATGGCGGCCTTGGTATTGTGTCTTCTTATCCTGATTATTTTTTTCACAAACCGATTTTTCAGATGGGTAAAAAATAAAGTAGAAAAACAAAAAGGATCCATCATCAAAGGACTTAAAATCCGCAGTTACGAATTCCTTGACAGTAGCCGAGAAGTAAGAGTTTTGTTTTCTTTGATCAATTTCATTAAATGGATAACCGTTCTGGTGTTGGTCTACCTTTCCCTCACCATTATGGTAGGCATTTTCCCCTGGACAAGTGGTTTTGCCGGTGAACTACTCTCCTATTTCCTGGACCCGATTAAAGGAATTTTTGTTTCCATTTGGAATTATCTTCCCAACCTGTTCACCATTGTTGTGTTGATTGTTTTTTTTCGGTACCTGTTGCGTATACTCTATTATTTCAAAACAGAAATTGAAAAAGGCTCGCTTAAAATCCCCGGATTTTATGTGGACTGGGCCAATCCAACATTTCAGATCATCCGCGTATTGGTTTTGGCTTTTATGCTGATCGTCATTTTCCCCTATCTACCGGGATCGGATTCACAGGTCTTCAAGGGAGTATCTGTTTTTCTGGGTGTGCTTTTTACTTTTGGATCCGCCGGCGCCCTGAGCAATATCGTTGCCGGCCTTGTCCTGACTTATATGCGGGCTTACCGGATCGGAGACCGGGTAAAAATTGGAGAAGCAACCGGGGACGTGGTGGAAAAATCCTTGCTGGTAACCCGGATTAAGACCATTAAAAATGAAATTATTTCAATTCCGAATTCCACGGTGATGAGCAGCCATACAACCAATTTTACTTCGGAAGCCGCTGAACTCGGACTGATATTGCATACGACGGTAACCATTGGTTATGATGCCCCTTGGAGACAAATTCATGAATTGCTGATCAAGGCCGCCCTGGCAACCGAGCTGATTGAAAAAGATCCCGCTCCTTTTGTATTTCAGAGCAGCCTGGACGATTTCTATGTAAGCTATCAGATCAATGCTTATACCCGGATATCCAACAGACAGCATATCACCTATTCCCAACTGCATCAGAATATCCAGGATGCCTTCAATGAAGCCGGCGTGGAGATCATGTCTTCTCATTACTCCAATATCCGCGATGGAAATAAGACAACGGTGCCGGACGATCATTTACCAAAGGATTATGTTACTCCCTCTTTCAGGGTAAAACAAACCGGAAAGGATCCCTCGGTTTAAATGGCGAGAAGATTTCGCAAACGCTGTTCCACTTTTTTTGCATCGGGCAATACTTCATTTTCCAGGGCCATATTCATCGGAATGGCCGGCACGTCGAGCGCCCCCAATACTTCGACTGCCGCATCCAGAAAGTTGAAACAGGCATTGGATATACGTCCTGCCAGGGCTTCTGCAAAGGAATTGTTTTGCGCTTCTTCGGTGAGAACAAGACATTTTCCGTGACGGCGGACGGTTTCAAATACCAGGGTCTCATCCAAAGGAAACAAACAACGCAGGTCAATGATTTCAATTTGTCCGGGCAGGTTTTTTGCTGCGCTCATCGCCCAGTACACACCCATTCCATAAGTAATCAGGGCAACCGATTCACCCTGGCTGACGGCTGTTTCATCGGCCTGCAGCACGATGGATCCTTTTCCCAATGGAATCACATACTCACGGGAAGGCTCAATCGATTTTGCCGTTTCTGTTCCTGGTACTTTACTCCAGTAAAGGCCCTTGTGTTCGAGCATGATCACGGGATTGGGATCCAGAAAAGCGGCTTTCATCAATCCTTTCATGTCGGCCGCATTGGAAGGATATACGATTTTCAAACCCTTCACTGACAAGAGGGTTGACTCAATAGAGGCACTGTGATAGGGACCTCCGCCCTGGTAGGCGCCCACTGGCACGCGAATCAGGGCCTGGACAGGAAATTTTCCACCACTCAGATAGCAGGATTTGGCTATTTCCGTAACGAGCTGATTGAATCCGGGAAAGATATAATCGCCAAATTGAATTTCAACAATGGGTTTTAATCCGACCGCACACATGCCCGCGGTGGAACCTATGAGATAAGCCTCCTGAATAGCTGTATTGAAAACCCGTTCATCACCGAATTGTGCAGCGAGCGTCGCTGTTTCGCGAAACACACCGCCCAGTCTTCTGCCAATGTCCTGTCCATATAGTACGGCCAAAGGATGGTCTTCCAAAATCTCCCGGAGGGAAAAAAGCACCGCGTCGACCATGGGTATTTTTTTTCCTTCGGCGGGTGCGCGCTCTCCCTGCTCCGAATCCACGGGCGTGGGAACAAAGATGTTTTCAACCGCAGATTCCGGCCGGGGTTCTAAGGCAGCTCGCGCTCTTTCAAAGGCTTTGGTCACCTCATTTATGGCCTCTGCTTCCATCTTTGATAAATCTTCTTCCGGGATGCCCCGCGACAGGAGCTGCCGTTTTAAGATGGGCAGCGGATCGGTTGCGCGGTGTTTGGCCAGATCGGCCGGGCTTCGGTAAGCTTCCATACGTACCCCACTGGTATGGTGGGTCAAGAGCGGAACCCGTGCCTGAACCAGGTAAGGTCTTCTGTTTTGCCGGACCCATTCAAAGACCTGTTGCATACAATAAAAAGATTGTTCGAAATCCGAACCATCAATTTTAATTCTTTCCATGCCCGAAAAACCGGCAGCATAATGAAATGCATCCATGCTCCTGGCTTCATCGGAGCTCACACTGATTCCCCATTCATTGTCCTGGACCAGATAAATGATCGGCAGTTTTTTCAAAGAGGCAAACTGAAAAGCTTCACTTACTTCGCCTTCTGTGATGCTGGCGTCACCAAAGGAACACAGGGAAAGCGCCCGGTTTTCCAGCTGGCCCGTTTTCTCTAAAAAGGCGAGGCCCTGTGCAACGCCGGTAGCAGGAATGGCCTGCATGCCTGTCGCGCTGCTCTGATGGATAATCGTGGGCTTGTCTGTTCCTTTGAAATTCGGGTGAGCGTAATAGGCCTTGCCTCCCGTAAAAATATCGGATCCTTTGGCCAGCAATTGAAGCATGAGGGTTTCGGGAGAAAAGCCTAGGCCGAGCAAAAGACTTTCATCGCGGTAGTAAGGACTGACAAAATCAAAAGGTTTTAGTTGAAAGGCCGTGGCCAGCTGAATGGCTTCGTGTCCGGAAGAAACCGAATGAACATATTTGCAGACGGACCGGTTTTGCTCATAAGTACTGGCCATGGCGCGGGCCGCGGACATAAGCGCATAAGCGCGGAGCAGAATTTGGGAGTCAATCATTCCATAATTTGAAGATGGGGGATTGGGAGATTGGGAATATTTTTCTTGCATTCTCAAATTCCCAACGATTCAAATCCTCAAATCTTATTTGATTTCCAGTGTCAGCAAACTTTCCTCTTCAATAAAGGCCTCCAGTTCATCCCCCACGACGCATTCCCCCACACCGGCCGGTGTTCCGGTAAATATGAGGTCACCGATATTGATGGAAAAATAAGTGGATATATAGGCTACAATGCTGTCAAAATTCTGCAGCATGAGGCTTGATTTGCCCGTTTGAACCAATTCCTTGTTTTTATAGAGACCGAAATTGATGTCCTTTTTATTTTTGACATTCTGAAAAGGTATCCATTTACCCACTGCTGCCGAATTGTCCCAGGCTTTTGCTTTCTCCCAGGGAAGTCCTTTGGCCTTGAGATCATTTTGAATATCGCGGGCAGTAAAATCGATTCCCACACTCAGGGCATCATAATATTTGGACGCAAAGCGGTCCTGTATATATTTTCCATTTTTGGAAATGCGCAGCACCAATTCACATTCATAGTGAAGTTCATTGGTGAATTCCGGATAATAAAATGGCGTGTGGGCCTGCAGCAGGGCACTCTTGGGCTTCATGAAGATGACCGGTTCATCGGGCACTTCATTATTTAATTCAACGGCATGCGCAACATAGTTACGGCCAACGCAGAATATTTTCATATTCGATCAAGGTTTTAAATAGAAGATTAAGCTGTTGTTAAGGCCTGAAAAGGCTTGGGCTTTGGTCATAGGAAGTGGAATGGCCCCCAGGGGCCTGTTTAGGAATTGGACTGCTAAAATAATGATTCCACATTACAAATCATAGCGTTATCTCCATTTTGTTGTAATCATTCATGGTCCTTTCCAGGCCGGCATGTACAAAAGATTCCACGATTTTAACGGCCCGTTCATTTTTGATTTTCAGGAGCGGCAAATCATGGAGGGGCCATTTTCCCAATACGTATTCAACCTGCATGCCACGGGGGAAATCGTTTCCGACCCCATAGCGTAAGCGGGCATATTTTTCGGTCTGGAGGCTTTCATAAATACTTTTCAATCCATTGTGTCCGGCATCTGAACCGTTACCGCGCAACCGAATTCTGGACAAAGGCAGGGCAATATCATCCGTTATGACCAGGAGACGCTCCAAGGGGATTTTTCTTTTTTCCATCCAATAACGGACGGCATTGCCACTGAGATTCATATAGGTGGTGGGTTTGATGCAGGTAAGTGTTTTGCCCCTATATGAAATTTCTGCGATCGCTGCCAACCGGTCGATTTTAAAAACGCCTTCATATTTGGATACCAGCGCATCCGCCACATCAAAGCCAATATTGTGACGGGTTCCTTCATATTCGGAACCCACATTGCCCAGCCCGACGATTAAATAAGACATAAAAAATAGTGTATGGGAGTACGGGATGAAGATCTGTATTTTCTGTCAACCACAAACAAAAAGGCTGTTTCATAAAATGAAACAGCCTTTTTAAAAGTTAAGTAAATTACTTTTTGGAAGCTGGTTTGGCCGCAGGGGCTTTGGCTGCTGGAGCCGCAGTACCGGCCGCCGCTGGAGCAGCCGCTGCTGCTGGTGCAGCACCTGCAACCGCTGTTGTTTCTTCCTGTTTCAACACGCGGGTCAGAACAATGGAAGCCACTGGAATTCTGGGTGAATTCAAAATTTCATAATGGGCATCCTTTACATCTTCCACCCGGATATTTCCGTTCAGTTCCAGATTGGTCAGGTCTACTTCAATATTTTCGCGCAGATATTTTGGTAAGGTTTTTACCCTCAGCGCCTTCATTTTCGTGATCAGTTTTCCTCCGTCCTTTACCCCTTTTGCCGCGCCGGTAAATTTCAGGGGAATCGTGGCAATCACTTTTTTGTCTTCCACGAGTTCCAGAAAATCCAGGTGATTGAGGTCGTCGGTTACTTTGTCAAATTGAATTTCTTTCAGGATGCAACGATGGGTTGTTCCGTCCAGTTTGATTTCTGCGAGCTGAAAATCCGGTGTGTATACAAGGTTTTTAAAAGCCGTGACTGGCGCTGAAAAGTTCAGTTCGCGAGCACCCCCGTAAATTACACCGGGCACTTTTCCCTCAGAGCGGAGTAGACGGGTGGCTGTTTTGCCGAGTCCGGTCCTGAGTTGTCCTTCGATGGTAATTGTTTGCATGTTTATATTTGATTTAAAAAATACCTACTTGTTTCTGTTTTGCGAGTGAATGAAAAGCCCGGTAATACTTCTGTTTTCAAAGGCATTTCGAATCGCAATCGCAAAGAGTTCCGCCACGCTGAGCACTTTGATTTTGGAACATTTCTGTTTTAGGGGAATCGTATCGCAAACGACGAGTTCCTCCATCACACTGTTTTCGATATTTGCGTAGGCATTTCCGCTCAGCACCGGGTGGGTACACAATGCCCGGATACTTCTGGCTCCTTTTTCCTTGAGCAGTCCCGCCGCTTTTGCCAGCGTACCGCCCGTATCACAAATATCATCGATCAACACAATGTCCTTATCTTCCACATCTCCGATCACCACCATACTGGCAATTTCATTGGCCCTTTTCCGGTGTTTATCGCAAATCACCATTTCCGCATTGAAATAGGAAGCGATTTCCCGAATCCGGTTGGCACTTCCCACGTCAGGGGCCGCAAAGGTAAGGTTTTCCAGCTTTAAATTCTCTATATAAGGGATAAAAATGGCCGAGCTATCCAGGTGATCCACCGGGATATCAAAATACCCCTGGATCTGAGGGGCATGGAGGTCCATGGTGATAACCCGATCGGCGCCTGCCGCCACTAACATGTTGGCTACCAGCTTAGAACCTATGGCTACCCGGGGTTTATCCTTTCTATCCTGGCGGGCATAACCGTAGTAGGGAATGACGGGGACGACTTTATAGGCCGAAGCCCTACGGGCTGCATCGATCATCAACAGCAATTCCATGAGGTTTTCAGTGGGGGCGAAAGTACTTTGAACCAGGAAGACCATGTCTCCCCTTACACTTTCATTAAAAATCGGTTGTATTTCCCCATCGCTGAAATGCTGGATGGTTATCTTACCGGAAGGACAGCCATAGCGTCGGGTTATTTTTTCTGCGAGGTATTGGGATCCCGTTCCGGAGAAAATTTTTGCTATTCCCTGCATAAGTTGATAGTTGCGACGAAGATACTCTTTTAGCCCAAATGACTAAAGACTCAAGGAGAAAGCAGGCTGACTAAAATCGAAATAAAATGCAGGATTTTTTGAAATCGCAAAAAGGATCGTATAGGCGGATTCCGTCCACCTTTGAAGGGTGTTCGCTGGAGGGTTTTTCCTCCATTTTAAATAGGACCCACCTTATTTAATAGAGGCTACCAGTTCAGTTTTTACCGGTGCGTTATCCGCCACGGTTGTCTTGCTAGTCTTGTTGCTGTTTACAACATAGAAAATCGAAGAGCAGACAAAAATGGAAAAGAATAAGGCAACGACATACATACCAACACAGAAGAAGAAGGAGTTCCAGCCACCAATGGCAGAGAGCGTAGATTTCGGTTTCATGGATATTTCTTTAGTTTTTCAAAGGTTTCCGGCTCGGGTTTTTTCCTTTTCAAAGGAAACTACAGGAACAGGGGGATTATAAAGACTAAAAATAGGCCAAATCAAAGTCTCCCGCAAGCGCAAAACTACGTCAAACGCGAAAAAGACTGAGGTACGCGAAGCTCGAAAATTTACTTAGTAAAACTTCGATATTACATTTAACCCGGATAAGCTA
>JABDAN010000004.1 GCA_013289175.1 Bacteroidota bacterium | reverse complement strand
AAAGCAAAAGCTTAAATTAGTCTAGATTAGAAATAATAGGGACTATACCCAAAAAAGCCATCTCAGTATTTGAGATGGCTTCTTTATTTATGGTAAAAGATAAAATCAGGCTTTGTCGTGGGTGGGGATCCGCACCAGGGAAACCCAGTGTTCGAAGTCCTTTTAAAATTGATGTTTTATTGACCCCGGTATAAATTGGAAGAGTTCCAGCCAGCTACCACCAGACCGGATATGATCAATACCAGGCAAAGGGATGAATACACGATGTTTTGCTGGTGGGTAAAAAATCCGCAGTACCCTACCCAGTAGATTCCAGAACCCAGGAGGATCTTTGTAATTCTTTCGAAGGATCTATTCATGGTGTGCTTTTTAAACTTTTTTCTCTCTCCGGCCCCAAGGGCCCATGAGGTCGGAATTATCGGGGTTTTCTCTGAAAAAACGTCTGCTCAAGTCCCGGGATACCCCTTTTTCCCCATTTTTTAACCCGCTTCGATAAAAATACAAAAAAAATGAATCCGGCATTCATTTGGGATCATATTATCCAAAAATATTTCAGTTTTTTTTCGCCGAACTAATAAAAACAGAAGGACATCTAGAAAATAAATAATATATAATTTTATTTTAAAGTGTTTTCAAGGAGTGGAAATCAAAAAAGCCTTGTTCGAAGGCAAAAAAGGACCCGGCTGCAGACGGTGCAACCTATTTCATTTCAGTAAAGGGAGAGAATAGACTAGCTGGGCTGGGTAGAACTGATTTTATCCATGGCCCATTTATAGGCTAATTGGAATTGCTCCTGGGGAAACAGGTTGGTGTTATCCAGCACAATGGCATCGGAAGCTTTGCGCAGCGGGCTGATTTCCCGGTGGGAATCGATGTAGTCGCGCATCTCCAGGTTGTTTTTCACTTCCTCCAGACTGATATTCGGGTTCTTTTCGTACAGCTCCCGAAAACGTCTTTCCACGCGCACGGCATTGTCAGCCGTCATAAATATTTTAAGTTCCGCATTGGGAAATACCACGGTTCCGATATCCCTGCCGTCCATGACAATGGCCCGGTGAGCGCCCAAGAGTTGCTGCTGGGCAACCGCATATTCACGGACCGCTTTGATGGCCGCCACCTCACTTACTTTTTCAGCAATAACCAGTTCGCGGATCAGGTACTCGACGTGCTCTCCATTGAGCAGGATCTCGCTGGATTTGGTCTGTTCATTGTAATGAAATTCGATATGAATTTCCTTGAGCGCCCGGGCAACGGCCTTGGCATCGGTCCAATCCACATGGTTGCGCAAAAAATACAGGGTGATGGCCCGGTACATGGCGCCGCTGTCGATATAGGTATACTTCAGTTTTGCCGCCAGCTGTTTTGCCAGCGTACTTTTACCGCAGGATGACCAGCCGTCGATGGTGATGATGATTTTTTTTTCTGACATAATGAGTTACCGTACTGCAAATAAAAGATTTGCCACGAATACTCGGGAAATTTTCCGGGCACCGTGGCAAATAATTTAAATTAAATATTAAGCGCGCTTCTCAGACTTCAGAAGCTTCCTTTTCTTTTTCTTTCAAAGTAAACCTGATTTTTGATTCTACTTTATCCAGATCGGCAATCATCACATCGCCGCTCTTGATGTTCAGATTCAAAATCTCTTCAGCCAGCGGATCTTCCAGGTATTTCTGGATGGCCCGGTGAAGGGGCCTTGCGCCAAATTCCTGGTCGTATCCTTTTTCTGCCAGGAAGGCTTTGGCATCGGCCGTCAGTTCCAGGCTAAATCCGAGTTGTACCAGTCTTTTCATCACGCCCTTCATCAGGATATCGATGATATTGAAAATATTATCCCGGTTCAGGGAATTGAAAATGATGATATCGTCTACCCGATTTAAAAACTCAGGACTAAATGTCCGCTTGAGTGCTTTTTCGATGACCTGCTTGCTGTTTTCTTCCGCATTGGCGGTTCTGGCCGTCGTGGCAAACCCTACGCCTGCACCGAAGTCCTTCAACTGGCGGGCTCCGATATTGGAGGTCATGATGATCAAAGTGTTTTTGAAATCCACTTTCCTTCCCAGCCCATCGGTCAATTGTCCATCATCGAGTACCTGCAGTAAAATATTGTAAATATCAGGGTGTGCTTTTTCAATTTCATCCAAGAGGATTACACTGTAGGGTTTCCGCCTGACTTTTTCTGTCAGCTGTCCACCTTCTTCATAACCCACATATCCGGGAGGTGCTCCGATCAACCGGCTCACGGTAAATTTTTCCATGTATTCACTCATATCAATGCGCACCAGAGAATCTTCTGAATCGAACATATACCGCGCCAGGGCACGGGCCAACTCCGTCTTGCCGACCCCGGTAGGACCCAGGAATATAAATGTACCAATGGGCTTTTTAGGATCCTTTAACCCCACCCGGTTTCTTTGAATGGCCTTGACCACTTTTAGGATGGCTTCGCTCTGGCCGACGACCATGGATTCCATGTCAACCGACATATTGCGCAGCTTTTCGCTTTCTGCCTGGATCATCCTTTTTACCGGAATGCCCGTCATCATACTGACGACTTCTGCGATATTGTCTTCGTCTATCGGATAGCGACGGTGTTTGCTTTCTTCCTCCCACTGGAGTTTGGCTTTTTCCAGTTCTTCCTGCAGACGCTTTTCGGCATCGCGCAAAGACGCTGCCTCTTCAAATTTCTGGCTCTTAACCACTTTATTTTTCTCGTTCTTCACATCTTCGATCTTCTTTTCAAACTCGACGATATTCTGGGGTACATTGATATTTTTCAAATGCACCCGAGCGCCAACTTCATCCAGCACATCGATGGCTTTATCTGGCAAAAGACGATCGGTCATATATCGGTCACTGAGTTTGACGCAGGCCTGAATGGCTTCTTCTGAATAGGAGACGTTGTGATAGTCCTCGTATTTGGATTTGATATTTTCCAGGATCTGAATGGTTTCGTCCACGCTGGGTGGATCGATCATCACTTTCTGAAACCGCCGATCCAGGGCTCCATCTTTTTCAATGTACATTCTGTATTCATCCAATGTGGAGGCGCCGATGCATTGCAGTTCGCCGCGGGCCAGGGCAGGTTTAAAAATATTGGATGCGTCCAGTGATCCGGAAGCTCCGCCCGCCCCTACGATGGTGTGTATTTCATCGATGAATAAAATCACGTCCCGATTTTTTTCAAGCTCATTCATGATGGCTTTCATGCGTTCTTCAAACTGACCCCGGTATTTTGTACCAGCGACCAGGGCCGCCAGATCCAGTGAAATCACTCTTTTGTCGAAGAGTACCCGGGATACTTTACGCTGTACGATGCGAAGCGCCAAGCCTTCAACAATGGCCGTCTTGCCCACGCCAGGCTCTCCGATCAGGATCGGATTATTCTTTTTTCTTCTGGAAAGAATCTGGGAAACCCGTTCGATTTCTTCTTCCCGTCCCACGATCGGATCCAGGGAATTCATTTCTGCCAGCCGGGTGATGTCTCTTCCGAAATTGTCCAGCACGGGCGTCTTGCTTTTTGTATTTCCAGCCGGACGAGCTTTCTGTTGTGCGTATTTTTTTTCGTCGTCAAAATCATCATCATTCTCCTCGGCATATTCACTGCGGGTATCATTGCTTTTAACAACACCCAGTTCATTTCTGAATAAATCGTAATCCACGTCAAACTGATTTAAGATTTGAGTAGCGATGTTTTCTTTGTTCTTCAAAATGGAAAGCATGAGGTGTTCGGTTTCTACCGTCGGGCTTTTCAGGGCCTTTGCTTCCAGCACGGTCACCCGGATGACTTTCTCTGCCTGTTTTGTCAAAGGCAGGCTATTGATGTTTGCAATATTCTTTCCCGTCTTGTCTTTGACTGCGAGTTCTACTTCCTTACGGAGCTCATACAGATCTACATTGAAACTTTTCAGGATCCGGACGGCTGTATTGTCCCCCTCCCTGATAAGTCCCAATAGCAAATGTTCTGTCCCAATAAAGTCATTTCCTAACCTTAAGGCTTCCTCCCTGCTGAACGAAATAATCTCTTTAACCTGGGCCGAAAAATTATTATCCATTTTTAACTAATTGAGCTTAATACAATAATAACGAATATTTTTGATTCCTGTTTTCGATGGTTTATCAACGTATGTTAACAAGGCCGGTTGAATGAAAGTCAAAATTAGTACCAACGAGAAATTCCATGCCATTACTGTGGTTGAAGCCCATCTTACTGCTAATATGACAGCAGCGCTGCATGATCTTTGTGAGCCACTTTTGAAACAAGATGTAAAAAACCTGCTCCTAAATTTAAAAGACATTCAAAAAATGGATTCTGCTGCTGCGCAGGCCATTTGGGATCTGAGAAACCTGTTTTATGCAGCGCGCGCTTCCTTAGTTTTATGCGAACTACAACCAAGTGTTAAAAAATATTTTGATCAGAACGAACAATTTGAGAACCTGCAAATCGCCCCTACGGCTTTGGAAGGCTCTGACATCATTTTCATGGAAGAACTCGAAAGGGAATTCACGGATTAGTTCTCAACGGGAGGCGGATAATATGCTAACGATCAAATCCGTTTCCTATTACTTTTTGTATTATTTTTCATCCGATATATAGAAAAACCGGGTATCCCGCCCATTGATCATACCTAAATCCTACTTGTGCTCGCAGTTACCATCTTAGGAAACAATTCTGCTATACCGGCCTTTGACCGGCATCCGACCGCACAGGTGATCACCCTGGATGATCATCTTTTCCTTGTGGATTGTGGGGAAGGGACACAGACCCAGATGAACAAATACAAGATCCGCCGCAGCCGGATAAACCATATTTTTATATCCCACCTGCATGGCGACCATTATTTCGGTCTGATCGGTCTGATCACCAGCATGGGCCTACTGGGCCGCCACCAGGACCTGAATCTCTACGGCCCCGCATCCCTAAAAGATATTTTCGACCTGCAACTCCAGGTGGCCGATACCCAACTGCCTTATAATCTGATTTTTCACCGGCTGGAAGAAGAGACCGTCCTGGTCAAAGACAACCGGTTTCAGGTTGAAGCCTTCCGGGTTTCCCACCGCATAGAGTGCTGGGGTTTTATTTTCCGGCAAATTCGGCCACCTCGGAAAGTGAATCCGGAAAAAGCGCGGTTGGCAGGCGTTCCATCTTCCTTTTTCGACCGCCTGAAATGGGGGGAGAACTATGAAACCCAGGGCGGTTTGCTCATACAAAATGCGGGCATTACCGATCCGGCCCCCCGTCCCAAGTCTTATGCCTATTCGGCAGATACCGTCTTTGATCCCCAGTTGGCGGTCAAGGTCCAGGGTGTTGATTTGCTCTACCACGAAACGACCTACCTCAAGGATCTGGAAGAAAGAGCGACCAAAAGGTTTCATTGTACCACGGTACAGGCAGCCACCATTGCTCAAATGGCCGGCGTCCGGCGGCTGCTCATCGGCCATTTCAGCTCCAAATACGACCGGCTGGATGATTTTGAAACGGAAGCCAGGGCGGTATTTCCTGAAACCAACCTGGCCCTGGAAGGGGTGACCTATTTGGTCACCTGACGGGTACTATACGCACCAAGGATTTCTCTATTGACCTACATCACAACCGCGGGAGACCCTGCGCGGGAAAACTAGATTGACCGCTCCAGCAGGTAGTCTGCCAGTTCCAGGAGCGCTGTTTTATTTTCAGCGGCTACTTCGATCAACCCTAGATGGGAAAAAGCTTTTTCAATATAGTGTTGCTTAGCCAGACTAGCCGCCTGGTCTGCGCCGGTTTGTTTGTATAGGGCAATCATTTTCTCGATTTTATCCGCGGGTGAGGAATTCATGAGGTCTTCGATCTTCAACTTTTCTTCTCCACTGCCGTTGGCCAGGGCATGCACGAGTAAAAATGTTTTCTTATTGGCTAAGATATCTCCCCCATTTTGTTTTCCGAAAGTCGCCGGGTCTCCGAAACTATCCAGCCAATCGTCCTGCACCTGAAAGGCCAGACCGATATTTTTCCCAAAAGCATAGATATGTTGCTGATCGGAATGCGTTGCGCCTGCGATTTCTGCTCCCATTTGAAGGCTGGCCGCCAAAAAAACAGCCGTTTTTAATTCGATCATCTGCAGGTATTGATCGGGCGTAATGACCGGC
This sequence comes from Bacteroidota bacterium, assembly GCA_013289175.1. Taxonomy (GTDB): domain Bacteria; phylum Bacteroidota; class Bacteroidia; order Chitinophagales; family Chitinophagaceae; genus Puia. The sequence goes on along the minus strand of JABDAN010000004.1, from coordinate 90,824 downwards.
GTCTTTTCAAAATCCATATCCATTTGCTGTCCTTCGCAAACCTCCCTTCCCGTTTTATTGAGCAGCTTTATCAGGGTTTGGGCATGCCGGGGATCGGTTTGGTTGAGGTATTCATATACGCGCAACAACATGACATCACCAGCGAGCAGGGCGGTCGGCTCATCATAGCGGGCATGAACCGTGGGCCGTCCCCGCCTCAGCGGAGCTTTGTCCATGATGTCGTCATGGATGAGGGTGAAATTGTGGAAGAGTTCAATGGCCGTAGCCGTCTTCCAGGTATCCGCAACCAGGGGACCGAAGAGTTCATTGCCCAAGAGACATAAAACGGGTCGGACACGTTTACCGCCATCTGCGATCATATAAGAGGCCGCTCCGTACAGGGTTTCCGGTTGATCCGGAAAATGGTTGATATTAAAGTAGGTTGAAAATTCCTGCGATAATTGCTGAAAACGCTTCATTCAAACATTTTATAGTTGAGCAGTTGAGCCGATCAAGTGGCCATCCCCAAATTTTTGGTGGCCGCAACCCATTTATTTACCGCTTTCAAGAACCCATTCGTAATCCAGTTGTCTTTTAGCCAGATTGGCCGAGACTACTTTGATCGTGATCTTGTCCCCCATCCTGAACTTTCGGCCACTTCGTTTTCCAACCAGGGCATATTCTCCTTCGATTAAACGGAAATCGTCGTATTCCATGAGGCTGTTGAGGCTCACCAGTCCCTCACATTTTTGTTCCACCGTTTCTACCCAAAATCCAAAAGCAGCAACCCCACTGATCACGCCTTCGAATATGTCGCCCACAAAATCCCGCATATACTCCACCTGCTTATACTTATTGGCAGCCCGCTCGCTATCCATGGCCGCCCGCTCTCTTTCACTGCAGTGTTTACATTGTTCTTCCAGTTTGGAATGCGTTTCCAGTTTTTCATCCAACACCTCCTGCAAGATCCGGTGGGTAAGGACATCCGGGTAGCGACGGATGGGTGAAGTAAAATGACAGTAATTGCCGAATCCCAAACCATAATGTCCGATATTATCGGTAGTGTATACGGCTTTGGCCATCGTGCGAATGCCCAATTGTTCGAGCACATGTTGTTCGGGTTTACCCTTCACGTCCTTGAGCATCAGATTAAAAGAAGCTGATATCCCTTCAGGTGTTTTGGTATCAAAATGATGCCCGTATTTTTTTGCGAATTCTACAAAGGGCGCTAGTTTTTCCTTATCCGGCGTATCATGGATCCGGTAAGGAAAAGGAACGGACTTCTTTTTAATTTTAATTTTTGCAACATGACTGGCCACCGTGCGATTGGCCAGCAGCATGAATTCCTCAATCAGCTGGTGGGATTCCTTGCTTTCCTTTACCAGAATCCCAACCGGTTTTCCTTTGGGATCCAGTTTGAAACGGACTTCGGTAGAAGAAAAATTGATGGCTCCTTTTTTTATCCGTTGTCTTCTGAATCGCTGTGCCAACTCATGGAGCAGGTTTATTTCTTCCAGGTATTGTCCTTCTTTTTTATCAATGATTTCCTGAACGTCCTCATAGGCAAACCGCTGATCGGAATGAATGACGGTCCTGCCCAACCAATAATCTTTTACTTCTCCTTTGTGACCGATTTGAAAAACAGCCGAAAAACAGAGTTTGTCTTCGTGAGGACGAAGCGAACAGAGTTCATTGGAAATTTTTTCAGGCAGCATCGGATTTACCCGGTCTGGCAGATAAACAGAGGTTGCCCGTTCATAGGCTTCTTCGTCCAGCAGGGTTCCCGGTTTTACGTAGTGGCTCACGTCGGCAATATGGACTCCGATCTCATAGATCTCGTCTTTTAATTTTCTAAAAGACAGGGCGTCATCGAAGTCTTTAGCATCGGCCGGATCAATGGTAAAAGTCAGCACTTTTCTAAAATCCTTTCTTCCTTCCAGATCTGCCGGGGGAATGGTCTGTGGCAGGCTTTCGGATTCTTCCAGCACTTTTTCAGGAAATACAATATCAAATCCATTTTCCAACAGGATCTCTTTCATCACCCGGTCGTTTTCATCAGATTCATCGAGAATCTGCAGCACTTCTCCCTGGGGTTTTTTGTTTTTTCCCCAATCGGTTATTCGAACGATAACCCGGTCCATGTTTACGGCTCCGGCAAGTTTGTTCATCGGGATGTATACGTCTGTCATGGGTCGCGCCGTCTCGGCAATAAAAAATGCAAAGCCCTCTCCCATTTCGATATGACCTGGAAAATCCGTTTGTTTTCTTTCTACGACGGCATCCACGATGCCCTGTATTCGGTTGTTGCCCGCTTTGGACTGGGTAATTTTAACCAGCACCGTATCTCCATGCATCGCCGTATTGAAATCGTTGGGACGGACAAGCACATCCCTTTCCAGATTTTTGACTACGACAAACCCCATGCCCGAACGGGTTACTTCGAGCACTCCCCGGTGCAGGAATTCGTTTACTTTTTTCTTTTTCTTATCGGTGTGTTTGTTACCCATAACTCGTTAAGCTTGACCAGGAAATCCCTGAATGAATGTAGTAATTAAGCGTGTAAACTGATTTTCTTCATAAAATAAAAATACCGGCTGAATGGGCATGACAAAAACCGGCAGGTCGCGCAGTTGTTGAGAAAATTTCTGCAACCGCACGGCATCTTTTTCAGTCGTGAGAATGATTTTTCTGGAAGAAGGGATCTGATCAAACTTTTTTAAAATATATTTCAAATCGTCGATCGTGAAAATATGGTGATCACTGAATGCCAATTCATCATATCCGTTAAAGTATTCTTCCAAGTGTTTTTTCAACTGACCCGGATTGGCAATGCCGGTTACCAGCATGACCTCGGCCGCTTTCTCCGGGATCCAGGGCTCCCGGGTAATGACCTGATACGGGTTTTGATAGGCGATGGCCGTAAAAAAAATCTGCTGGTGAGCAGCAGGTTTGATTTCCCGGATGACCCGGTCTTTTTCGGCCAGCGAAAGATCTAGCGGACATTTGGTTACGATGATGATATCCGCACGACGGGCGCTTTTCGGTTGATCGCGTAAATCGCCAGTCGGAAGGAACCAGTCCCGCGTATATAGATTGTTAAAGTCCGTGAGCAGGATATTAAAACCCGCCGCAACCGATCGATGCTGAAAGGCATCGTCCAGGATGATGACCTGGGTCTCGGGGCGGTCATGCAATAGTTGCGGAATGGCTACCACCCTTTCTTCGCCCACGGCCACCGTAACACCCGGAAATTTATTGTAGAACTGCATGGGTTCGTCCCCGATTTCCAGTGCCGTACTTTCTTTGGAAGCCAGGGCATAACCGGATGTTTTTCTTTTATATCCCCGGCTGAGTACGGCAACATTGAAACTGGATTTTAATTTTTCTATCATCAATTCAACCATCGGTGATTTGCCAGTTCCCCCCACGGAGAGATTTCCGACACAAATCAAAGGAAGATTAAAGCTGGCCGACCGGAGGATCTTTTTATTAAACATCCAGTTTCTCACCACAACGATCAAACCGTAAACCAGAGAAAACGGAAGCAGGAGCATCCTGACCGGCTTTAATAACGGATAGTTGAGATTGATCATAACCGGGAACAAAGGTAACTCAAATCAAGGCGTGTGACAGCCCGGGAGACGCTGTCTTTGGTCAAATGATCGAGCAGGGGTAGCGAAAACAGGGAAGGATAACCGGACCAGCGAACGATTTCCGACTCGTAGTTCATGTATTGGTCATTGAATATCCAGCCCATCACGTCCAGCCCTTTGGTGCGACAGATCTCGGCGGTCATCAAGGAATGGTTGATGCTGCCTAAATAATTGCGGCTCACTAGGATGACCCTCGCGTCGAGTTCTTCTATCAGGTCATAGACAAATTCCGTCTCATTTAAAGGCACCATCAGACCGCCGGCTCCTTCAATAATCAGTGGCCGACTGGCTTGTATCTTCTCCAAATCCTGTTTGATCCGGCTGAGTTCAATCCGGCAGTTTTCCTCGCGGGCAGCGATATGCGGAGAAGCGGCTAGGCGAAGCAGGTAGGTTTCGGGGTGGATCAGGGATTCAGGGTTAGAGAGCAGGGAAGCCACGCGGGTGCTGTCCGTCCCGTTGTCATATCCAGCCTGGACGGGTTTCCAATAATCGGCTTTCAGCCCTTCTGCAAGAATGGCGGACACCAGGGTCTTTCCGATCGAGGTGCCTATGCCGCTGATAAAAAGCGGCCTCACGGTTTTTTATTGATAAAAATGGAAAAAATGGTCGTGCCGTAATTTCTTTCCGTTACAAAAAGAGGATGTCCGCTGTAGCGGTTGCGGGGTGTATGTTCCAACACAAACCATCCCTTTTCTTTTAACAAATGCCGGTCGGAAATATAATCCGGAATCTGATCGATGGTTTCCAAAGCATAAGGTGGCCCTGCAAAAATAAAATCATAGGTATCTTGCACGTTTTTCAAAAACCGGAATACATCGGAAGGGATGATTTTTAAGTGCGTCAGGCCAAGCGTCTCAGCCGTTTTGCGGATGAAGGCGAGCATCTGCGGGTCTTTTTCCACGATGGTCAGATCAGCCGCACCGCGGGAAGCGAGTTCAAAGCTGATGCTGCCCGTTCCTCCGAAAAGGTCCAGGGTTTTTAGTCCCTCCAGATCACGGTTAGATTGAAGGATATTGAACAAACCTTCTTTGGCTATATCCGTCGTAGGTCGGGTATAGGGCATTTTGGAGGGTGGATTTATTTTTCTTCCACCCCATTGGCCGCCGATTATACGCATATCGACATTTTCAAAAGCGATGCGAAAAAATGATGGGGGTACTGAATGAGTTCGTCTGTCAGTTTAATGCTATCCTCCATACTGTCAAATCGGATATTGAGAAAATATAGTTCGAGGTCTTCGTATAAGGCAGATTTTTTATCAATCATGCCAGAAAGTTCCAGCACTGTCTCCTGCCGGTTCATGTCCAACTGATGACAACAATTGAGCAGGTGATACAATACATCCTTTGAATCCAGGTAGGTGAAATGCTGAATCATTTGAAGCTGGCCGCTTTTGCAAGCCATTACAATCATTTTATCCGGGTAGAAAAAGGCCTTCAGATAGGAAGCCTCTTCTTTTGCCGTGAACATTTTATAACATTTCAGCTGCAAGCTGTAAAAGTGCCAGAACCGGGCAGTCTGAAATTTTTCCTGCATCAGAAAGTGAATTCTGGCCGGAACGCGGTAAGCGTTGTGGAATTCAAACCAGGGTACTTTTTCATCCATCACCAGATCCTGATTGAGGTTCCCGTAAATCATATCGGTTACCGGTCTGGTGATGTCGGCACTAAAATATTTTTCGGGAACCAGGTTGCTCTCCGGGAAATTATAAACCAGAAAGATCTCGTTGGCATGAAATCCGCTGAGGATGGGATCGGATTCCACGATACCACGGATGATGGATTCAGCATGGTTTACTTTCTGGTGTGGCCATTGAAAAACGCGAATGGCAGCCGGCCGCATTCCTCGCACATTCAATAATACAAAAATGAGTGAGCTGTTCCCCACTTCTATCAACAGTCGGCACTGACTGGCATCCTCTGCGGTGGGATCTTCATTGTGTATATCAAAATCTGGTCTGATGTTCATATAGCGGATGGCAATAATACTAAAATTTGGTGACTGGTATGGAGGTTATTGCCATTCTGTAAGCAATTGACGGGCAATGACTTTTACCCTGGTATCGTCGTACATCATATTGGGCAGACCCAACAGGATGTGCAGGTTGGCCATGGCTTTCTTATCGTCGCCCAAGCGGTGATAGGAACGCGCCAGTTCATAATAGTTCAGAATAAATCCGGGGTTTAAAGAAAGACTCTTATTAAAATCTGTGATCGCATCCTGCAGGCTGGCATCTGGTAATTTGCCATAAAAAATCCTTGCAAAGGATTTTTCAGCCAGGTTCAGGTTGCTTACATCGTAGTTCCAGCGTCCAAGAATATGGTAAGCCCTGAAATTATTCGGATCCAGTTTTATCGCATTGTCTGCATAATACTTCACGTCTTTTGCCAGGATCACCCTTTCTTTGGTTCCGGAAATCAGTCCGATCCTGCCCAGGGCCAGGGCCATGGCAAAATTAGCATCCGAAGAATTGGGATTTACCCGAAGGGCCGTGGTAGCATAGTTCCTGGCTGCGATAAAATAAGGACCCATCTTCTCTTTATCTGGTTGTCTTGCCCCGATGCGGGAAGAAAGCTCGCTGCATTTCCACAAGGCCTGCAAATTGGCGGGATCCTTTTTTAATACCTCGGCGTATTTGAGAAAGGCTTCGCTTTCGTGAAACTGCGCTTCCTGTTGTTGCGCCTCTTTCAGGAGCTGACTGGGATCCTGGGAAAATAACAGGCATGGAAATCCAATAATAAATAAGGTAAGTAGTCGAAGCATAACTAATCCTTAAATGAACGTTGCATCGTAACCCCTACCCTTCCGACAAAATGTTCTATGGGTGCCTGTAATTTAAATATGCTGATTTTAATTTCAGATACAACAGGGTACTGATGTTTGATGTTTAAGATAATACCCTGACAGATTTTTTCCAAAATAAAAACCGGCTCCTTCATTTTTTCCTGAACGATTCTGAATAAATTAACATAACTAATGGTATCGGCGATCCGTTCAAATACCTGCGCCGTTTCCATATAGGAAACCTGAAGACTGACTTCAAAAGAATTCATCACTTTCCTTTCTTCTTCGTAAATGCCGTGGTGCTCAAAAAAGATCAGATTCTGCAGTTCAATGGTGATCATGATGAAAATTTGCAAATATGGAATCGGAAGACAGGGCGGGTTTCACCCGGGATCTCCCGCTCAGTTCCTGTCTCTTATTTGGGTTGAAGCGAAAGCCAGCGTTCTGCATCCAGGGCTGCCATACAACCACTGCCGGCCGCGGTCACCGCTTGCCTATAGATTCTGTCCTGCACATCTCCGGCAGCAAAGATCCCTTCGATATTCGTTCTGGAACTGCCCGGGATGGTTTTGATATAGCCCGTTTCATCCATATCCAGCCATTCCTTGAAAATATTGGAATTGGGTTCATGGCCGATGGCAACAAAAAATCCATTTACGGCAATCGTTTCTTTGGTACCTGTCTTTGAATTTTTTATGCGGACACCTTCCACCTTTGTTTCACCCAGAATTTCATCTACTTCCGTGTTCCAGTAGATTTTGATATTGGAGGATTCCCGGATTCGCTGTTGCATGATCTGGGAGGCACGCATCTGATCTCTTCGAATGAGCATATGAACCTGGGTACAGAGTTTTGATAAATACAAAGCTTCTTCAGCCGCTGTATCCCCCGCTCCGACGATCGCAACTTGTCTGCCTTTAAAAAAGAAACCATCACAGACTGCGCAAGCGCTTACACCAAACCCATTGAGTTTCTCTTCACTGGGAAGACCCAGCCACTTTGCGGAGGCACCCGTGGCGATGATGACCGAATCGGCTTCAATCAGCTTTTCCTCGTCTATCCAGACCCGGTAGGGTCGACGGGAGAAATCCACCTTGGTAGCCAGTCCGAAACGGATGTCTGCCCCCATTCGGGTTGCCTGTTTTTCAAATTCTACCATCATTTCCGGTCCCTGAACACCATCGGGGTATCCGGGATAATTCTCCACTTCGGTCGTAATGGTCAACTGGCCCCCCGGTTGGATTCCCTGGTAAAGAACCGGTTTCAGGTTGGCCCTGGCCGTATAAATGGCGGCTGAGTATCCAGCCGGACCGGAACCGATAATTAAACAATGCACCTGTTCTGTTGATTTATTTTCCGTCATGATTCTTCTCGTTTATCTGTATTCACCGATTGGATTGATATCAAAGATCCATCCGATACGGGTCGCAAATTTAATTGTAAATGTTGATAAAGAAGGTCGTGCAGCCGACCGGTTTGAAAGGGATGAACGACAGGGAATGGGTAGGGAAAAGAAAAAAAATTGAATGGGGCCAAAATTTTGTAGTCCTCACTGCAAACAAAAAAATCCCTCCCGGTTCATCCGGGAGGGATCTGATAATGTGGAGGAATCAAATTTGTTATCCGAGATAAGCTTTCAATGCGCTGCTGTAGCGTGCTTTCTGCAAGCGTTTGATCGCTCTTTCCTTGATCTGGCGGATTCTTTCTTTTGTCAGATCGTATTTCTGTCCGATTTGTTCGATGGTCACCCCATTTTCACCATCCAGGCCAAAATAGGCATTGACGATTTCTGCTTCCCGGGGACTCAGCGATTTCAAAACCCGGCGGATTTCAGCCCTCAGGGAATCTTTCATGACATCGTCATCGGTATCATCACCGCCTTCCAACAGATCGCCCATAGCCACATCTTCGGCTTCGTGCACCGGCGCATCCAGGGAGCTGTGACGGGTATTGCTCTGGAAGATATTATTGATTTCTGTTTCACTCATCTCCAAGAGTTCAGCCAGTTCTTCTGTACTGGGTTCCCGTTCGTGTTCCTGTTCAAAAGCCATATAAGCTTTATTGGCCTTATTATAGGTTCCAATCTTATTTTGAGGAAGACGTACCAGACGACCCTGTTCAGCCAGTGCCTGCAGGATCGATTGACGGATCCACCAGACTGCATAAGAGATAAACTTAAATCCCTTGGTTTCATCAAAACGCTGAGCGGCTTTGATCAAACCCAGGTTGCCTTCGTTGATCAGATCGCTCAAGGAAAGTCCCTGGTGCTGGTATTGTTTGGCAACGGACACTACGAAACGCAGGTTGGACTGGGCCAGTTTATCCAACGCTTTCTGATCTCCCATCTTAATACGCTGAGCAAGAATGGTTTCTTCCTCGGGCGTGATCATGGAGATCTTGGAAATTTCCTGTAAATACTTTTCTACCGCCTGCGAATCGCGGTTAGTAATCTGTGTAGCAATTTTAAGTTGCCTCATAATGGGTATAAATAAATAGTGGACAATCCGATTGACGGGTATGAATCAACGATATAACAATGCAAAAGGCGGAAATGTTGATAAGGGTAAGATTAAATGTATTCCGCAGTGTACAGGCACGAAAGTAATACCCAATCGCGGAACTTCATAGCCTTTCCGGAATTAAAAAACATAAAATTTAGTAAAACTAATTTTATAGTTATATATTTGGTGCATAAACTAATTTATTAGTTATAAAAAAATTTACCAATCCCCATCAATTTTCCTCATGAATTCAACAAAAACACTCACCAAGGCCGAAGAGCAGGTCATGCAGGTCTTGTGGAAACTGGGAAAAGGCTTTCTTAAAGAAATCACCGATTCCACGCCGGAACCCAAGCCCCATACCAATACCACGGCAACCATTTTAAAGATCCTGGTAGAAAAAGGATTTGTGGAATACAGTGTTCACGGCCGCAACAACCTGTATAAACCCCTGATCTCACAGTTCGAATATGGCAGGAAATCCGCCAATCAACTCATCAAGGGATATTTCAACGGGTCCCCTGCCCGCCTGGTCTCCCAGTTTATTGCCGACCAAAAGTTGAGCGAAGCCGAACTGGAACAATTGCTTCACCAAATTCAGTCAGTCAAAAACAACAAGCCATGACCTTCTTGATCTATATCATTAAAACCTTGCTGCTGTCTGGATTTCTTTTTGGATATTATTGGTTGTTTTTGAGGAACCGGCTTTTTCATGGATTTAACCGGTTCTTTCTGCTGGCTATTCCTTTTCTGAGTTTTCTGTTGCCGGCCTTGCAGGTTGAAATGCCCGCCCTTTGGACTCATCCGGCCGCAGCTGCTCCCATCCGCCTTCTGGTGACTCAACAGGGTAAATGGGAGGAGGCCGTTACCGTCTATGGAAACCGTGCCGGTGAATGCCTTCTTTCCTGGCAGTTCCTGGGGATCCTGCTCGTTTTCACTGTCAGTACGCTGGGGTTAATTCGTTTGTCAAAATCGCTCCTCTATCTGGTAAAACTGCGCAGAGCCAACCCATTTATCAGACTCCCGGAAGCCAGGCTTTATTTTGTTTCAGAAGAAGGGACGCCTTTTTCGTTTTTCAAATCCATATTCTGGGGACGGGAGATGGACCTTCATGACCGCAGCGGGAAACAGATTTTGCGCCATGAACTCTTTCATGTTACCAACCACCATTCGGTCGATATGTTGTTTTTGGAAATCCTATCGGCCTTGGTTTGGTTTAATCCTTTTTTGATTTTAATCCGCCGGGAACTGAGAGCCATACACGAATATGCCGCCGACCAGCATGCCGCCGCGACTACGGATTCCTATTCCTATGCCCGTCTCTTATTGCTACACGCGACCGGCAAAGCCACTGCCTTTGCTCACCCTTTTTTCAAAAATCAAATAAAAAGAAGAATTATGATGATGACCAGATCTCCAAAAAGCAAAAAAACCTGGATGGGCCGACTCATGATTCTGCCCCTGCTCACGGCGTTGATTGCGCTCTTCTCCTTTAAGATTTCTCATCCGTTTCAAATAAAGAGTGGAAGAACCATCCGGGTGGTGGTCGACGCAGGACATGGAGGTAGTTTTGAGGGTGCATCCTGGAATGGATGGATGGAAAAAAATATCAACCTGGAGATAGCAAAAAAAATCCAGGCGTTGGCCTCCCAGTATAACGTCTCGGTGATGATGACCAGGGAAAGCGATATTACACCCGGGAGCAATGAGCTGCGTCAATCGCTGGAGTACATCGCTGCGATGCCAAAAAATAACCAAGCAGACTTGTTTGTTTCCATTCATGCCAATATCAGTGACGACAAGGGCAAAGGAAGTTATCAGGATTCCAAAAGGGGTTTTGAAATTTATATACCAAGAAATTCAAGCGAAGTCTATGAAAACTCTCAGAAGTTTGGTTCCGTACTCACCGATGTAATCAAATCGGACTATCCCATTGAATCGACTTTAAAACAGATTCCAGAAAGTGGTGGCAATATCCTGATATTAAAAAAAGCGACCGTACCGGCAGTGCTGATTGAATGTGGTTATATGGATAACCAAAAAGACCTCTCCTACCTTACGGACGAAAAAAATCAGGAAAAAATTGCGCGGGACATCCTGGAAGGCATCCGAAGATATGCAACACAAAATATTGTTTTTAGTAAACCAGCCGGCGACAACACCTCCTTTTCAACTACCGGCGATACCTTAAGTTTTGCAGAAATGGGCAAAATCAATCCTTGGGAGATTGCATCGATGTCTGTAAGCAGGAAGGAAAATCTGGTAACCGTAACCCTTAAAAACGGAAGAAAATATTTTACTCAAATAAATGAACAGTATTATAAAAGCCTTGATTCGAGCCGAAAGGTCAATGACCGCCTGGATGCGTTGCACCGAATTGGAAGTTCTGCATCAGATACCATTTACAAAGTGGTGGAAGTCGAAGCCTCTTATCCTGGTGGACAGAAAGGCTGGCTGGAATACCTGGTTAAAAATCTGAAATATCCGGAAGCGGCCGTTTCAAACGAAATTCAAGGACAGGTCATTGTTGAATTTGTGGTGAAAATGGATGGCAGTCTCTCCGAAATCCATGCCCTGAGTGGTCCGCAGGCACTGAAAGCTGAATCTGTCCGGGTGATCCGGGAAAGCGGGATCTGGGTGCCGGCTAAAAACAATGGAAAACAAGTGGATTCCTATCACAAGCAACCCATCAACTATAAACTGGAGCCTAAGTAAGGCGAGGAAAAGCGGTCAATATCCGATTTGATTTTTACCCGTATCAATCAGCAATTCTTTTTTTGCGGAGGTTTCCACACGCCCGATGATTTTCGATTCCAGACCAAACTGTGCGATGGTGTTCATCAGCGAGTCGACAGCGGAAGGATCGGTATATATCTCCAGTCTTTGTCCCATATTGAATACCTGGTACATCTCCCGGTCATCAGCACCCGAAGCGTTGCGGATGAGATCAAAAACAACCGGGGGAGTAAACAGGTTGTCTTTTACGATGCGCATGGGACCCGGCAGGTATTTCAGGCATTTGGTCTGTCCACCGCCGCTGCTGTGAATCATTCCATGAATGGCCTCATAGTGACCTTCCATCAATGTTTTCACGACTGGGGCATAGGTTCGGGTAGGGCTTAGCAGTAATTTGCCGATGGAAATCTCTTCCGAAGTCTCTGTTTTAACCAAATCCGTCATTTTGTAAGAGCCAGTATAAATCACGTCCTTATCCAGTAGAGGCTCCACGGATTCCGGATAGTAGTGACCGTAACTGGCCTCCAGCACATCGTGACGCGCACTGGTGAGGCCGTTGCTGCCGATACCACTATTATATACTTTCTCATAATTGGAGCGGCCACTGCTGGAAATGCCGATCACCAGATCACCCGGAGTAATTTTTTCATTGGTGATGATTTTTGACCGGGGCCAGCGGGCGGTCATCGTACCATTTACCGCAATGGTACGCACCAGGTCTCCTACATCGGCGGTCTCGCCTCCCAGAAAATGAATGTGGATCCCGTAATGGCTGAGTTCATCAAAAAATTCCTGGGTGCCCTCTATGACCGCCCGCAGTACTTCTCCGGGAATCCGGGACTTGTTGCGGTCGATGGTGGAAGAGAACAACAGGTTATCGTAGATGCCCACACATAACAGGTCGTCCAGGTTCATGGCAACCGCGTCGCGGGCAATATCCTTCCACACCCCTATGTCGCCAGTTTCCTTCCAATATAAATATGCTAGAATACTCTTGGTACCTGCTCCATCGGCATGCATTAGGTTTATCCACTGGGGATCCTTACCCAAAAAATCCTCATAGATTTTGCAGAAAGCAAAGGGGTAGAGACCCTTATCCAGTCCGGCCGTTGCCTGATGAACTTCTTCTTTTTGAGCGGAAACTCCCCGCCTTGAATACAGTGACATAAAAACCTATTTATTCCTGGCGCAAAGCTAACTGAATCACAGAGCTGGTGGAAGAAATGCATAAATTTTAATTGATTAAACATCGATTTAATAATTTCGTACCAGATTTCACTTATGCAGGTTTACCGAAACACGGATCTCTTACCTCTTTTTCGAAATGCCGTACTCACCATTGGAACCTTTGATGGTGTCCATATGGGTCACCAGCAGATTATAGCGCAAATGAAAAAGTGCGCAATGGAAATAAACGGCGAAACCGTCATCCTCACCTTTGATCGCCATCCCCGTACCGTGGTCAAGGGAGGACTGGGTATCAGCCTGATCAACACCCTGGAAGAAAAAATTGAATTGCTGGAAGCTACCGGAATCGATCACCTGGTCATTGTTCCCTTTACCGAAAAATTTGCTGCCTTGTCCCCCGAGGACTATGTCAGTCAATTTCTCATCCGTTATTTTCAACCCCATACGCTCATCATAGGGTATGATCACCGGTTCGGCAAAGACCGGGCAGGAAATTACGAGTTGCTGGAAGAACTATCGGTCCTCTATCATTTTCATTTGCTTGAAATCCCGGTCCATCTACTGGATTCGATTTCCGTCAGTTCTACCCGGATTCGTAAATCCATCGAAGAAGGTGATATGCATACAGCCAACCATTTGCTGGGATATACTTATTTTTTCAGCGGCGAAGTGGTGGAAGGCAACAAATTGGGAAGGACCATCGGTTACCCAACCGCAAACCTGGTTCTGGAGGAAAAATCCAAAGTAATTCCCGGCGATGGCGTGTATGCGGTCGATATTCGGGTGTCGGATGAACCGGATAAATCTTACCGGGCGATGATGAATATCGGTTTTCGACCGACCGTGGGCGGGACAAAAAGAATGATTGAGGTAAATATTTTTGATTTTGAAAGGATGATTTACGGCAAGTCTTTAAGAGTAATGGTGAAGAAATTCCTGCGCCCGGAAGAAAAATTCAGTGGCCTGGATGCCCTAAAAACCCAGCTGGCCCTGGACAAAGCAGGAGCCATCCAGGTATAACCGGAGATGCTTCGCCGGTACTCAGGACCTTGTGCTGATCGTTTTTTCCGGGACCGGGCCACCTGTATAGTAATTTTAGGACGATACAAGCCCAGATAAAAACGACCACCGATTGTAACAAATTCGAACATTTTGCCTCTATCCAGTCCCCCAGATCTTTGATTATTAATCTTTTATCAGATTGGCATTTTCTTAGTTCCTAAGAGCGGAAGGGTTTTTATTCCTAAGGACAAATCAAAGGATATGTACAAGAATTACTTCAAAACGGCCATTCGCAATCTTCTTCGCAACAAAATATATTCCTTCATCAACATAGCCGGACTAAGCCTGGGACTGGCGAGCTGTCTATTGATTTTTCTTTACTCCAAAGACGAGTTGAGTTATGACAGGTTCCATAAAAACAAAGAAAATATATTCCGGATCGTTTCGAGTTTGACGAATGTTCAAGGTCACGCGGAACATTATTCGAGCACCGGTATGATGCCCGGCCCAGATTTTAAAAGGCAGATTCCGGAAATTGAGGATTACAATAGAGTTAAGGACGCAAACTTTACAGTGAAAAATGGCAACGAAGTTTTTGATCAGGAAGCTCTCTGCGTGGATGAAAATTTCTTTTCCTTCTTTTCCTTCCCACTTTTGCAGGGAGACGCCAAAACTGCATTAAAAAATGTTCGTTCGCTGGTTCTTTCTGAAGATGAAGCCATAAAATATTTCGGAAACACACATGCCGTTGGCCGGACGCTCGATCTGAAAATCGACGACACCTTTCACACTTTTGTCGTATCGGCCGTTGCGCGCAGGTCACCGCAAAATTCTTCCATCAAAATCAAAATGCTGTTGCCCATATTGGCCGACCGGAGCATGCGTGAAGACAACAGCTGGATGAATTTTTTTCTCAACAGTTTCGTTGCCATCCACGAGGGGACAGACATCAAAATGGTGGAAATCAAAATGGCAAATGTATTTGATAAAGATGCAGCGGAACAGGTAAAAGATGCCGCGGAAAAACACGGTTTTAAAGATAAAGTTTCTTTCAGTCTTCAACCTCTTTTGCAAATTCACATAAGTACGGATTATCCGGCAGATAACGGGTTAACAGATTCCAGCAAGCCCATCTACTCCTATATTCTAATTGGAATCGCTCTTTTTATACTGGTGATTGCCTGTATAAATTTCATAAACCTGACCATTGCCAGGTCTTTAAAAAGAGCCAAAGAGATCGGCATCCGCAAAGTCGTGGGCGGACAGCGTCACCAACTCGTCACCCAGTTTTTAAGCGAGTCCTTTGTATTGTGTCTTATGGCCTTTGCCATGGCCATTGTTTTGGTTCATTTCGCACTTCCTTTTTTTAATACCCTTTCCAATAAAGCTCTTTCACTCACTTATTTATTGGATGCCAAACTCATTGCTGGTTTTGCAGTCATTTTTCTGGTTACGGGCCTGCTTGCCGGCTTTTACCCTGCCATCGTTTTGTCTGGTTTCGATCCTGTTCAGTCTTTGTACGGCTCCCGGCATTTTGGTGAGAAAAATTATTTATCCAAAGGACTGGTGGTCCTGCAGTTTGCTTTAGCGCTTACGCTGATCATCGGGACGATCACGATTTATTCCCAGTTTAATTATCTGATGCATTTTAACCTTGGATACAATGACAAAAATGTGGTTGTATTGAATAGCGAAAGACTTGACAGGAAAAAATTGGAAATTTTCAAAGCGGCCGTGCTAAAGAATCCCGCTATTCAAAATGTGAGCGCGGATCAGGGAGGAAGGCAGGGAACCTTTGCGCATGTCAATGGCGACCAGGAAATAACCTTTGATGTTAAATATATCGATGAAAATTATCTTTCACTTTTTCAAATTCCGGTAAGGGTCGGCAGAAATTTTTCAACAGACCATGCCACCGACAGCGCAAATGCCATTCTTGTCAACGAAACATTTGTAAAACAAGCCGGATGGAAGAACCCCATTGGTCAAACCGTGGATTTCTTTTACAGAAATAAAAAGTATACGGTGATCGGGGTTGTAAAAGACTACAATTTTCTTTCGTTAACTGAAAAAATTCCAGCGCAGCTCTTTTCTATGGATCCCAGAACTTCTTACGGGGACATATTTGTAAAACTAAATCCGGGCAATTCAGCCGAGTCAATAAACTATATTGAAAAGACTTTTAAGAAATTATTCCCCTTCAAAGTCTACCAGTATTCTTTTAAAGATGAAAAAAATGCGGAGCAGTATTATAGTGAGGCCAAATGGAAAGAGATCATCCGTTTTGGCGCTGTTTTGACTATTTTTATTTCATGCATCGGTCTGTTTGGACTTTCAACACTTTCAGCAGAACGCCGCAAAAAAGAAATTGGCATCCGCAAGGTTTTGGGATCATCCGTCCAGGATATTGTCATCAGACTTTCAAATGACTTTCTAAAATTGATTATACTTTCCGCTCTGATAGCCTCCCCTATCGCCTGGTGGGCCATGCATACATGGCTGGAACACTACCCCTACCGGATTTCTTTGAATATCTGGATGTTTGCTGCGGCGGGCTTATTGGTCCTGGTTATAGCCCTGGCTACGATGAGCTTTCAGGCAGTGAAAGCAGCTATGGCCAATCCGGTAGACAGCTTGCGTACTGAATAACGCGCATCCTGCCGGGAGGGCAGGTACCGCGATTTCTGTTAAACCATTTTTACCACCAATTCCTTCATCAGTTCGGAATCTTCCACATTGAGTGAACCGATCCCAATACTTTTCAGATTGTATTGGTGAAGCAGGAGCAGCGCATTTTCAACGCCGCGAAATCCGTAATTTTTGGAAGCCTGGATATAGTCCTTTACAAAAAAGGGAGATACTCCCAGCGCAGCAGCCGTCGTCTTTTCATCCGTCACACCCAAACCAAAAATCATATACACTTTGCTAAAAAATCCATAGAGCGAAGGCAAAATCAACTGAATGGGTGCCGCTTTTGGGTTGCTACCGAAATACTGAATGATCCGGATTGCTTTGGATAGATCCTTGCGCACCAGGGCTGCCTGCAATTCAAAAACATTGAATTCTTTGCTGATGCCGACAAAATTCTCGACATCGTCCTCCATAATCATTTTTCTATTTCCCAGGTTTATCTGAATTTTTTCGATCTCGCTTTTGATGCGGGTAAGGTCATTGCCGATATGGTCAATCAAAAGCATTAGCGCTTTTTGCTGGATGTCCAGTCCTTTTGTCCTAAGTAGTTCACTCACCCATTCAGGCAATTGATTTTCGTAGATTTTTTTGGTGGACAACAATTCACCTTTCTCCTTGAGCAGTTTGGCGAGTTTACCCCGACCATCCACCTTCTTATCTTTATAAGACACGACAAATACGGTCGACTCCAGCGGACGCTGTATATATGACTCCAGTTTAGGAAGGTCCCGCATTTGCTGGGCCTCTTTGAGCAAAACGACCTGTCTTTCGGCAAACATGGGATAACGCCTGCAGGCATTGACTACAGCGGCCCAATCGGCATCTTTACCATAAAACACCGATAGATTAAAAGACTTTTCCTCTTCGGTTAACAGATGATGTTCGGCAAAATCCATCACCTCGTTGATAAAATATTCTTCCTCCCCTTCCAGCCAGTAAATGGGTTTGTAAATTTTTCTTTTCCAGTCTCGGATGATTTGCTCAGCACTCAATTTTTATCGATTGAAAGCACAATATCTGAAAGCTTTACTAAAAGTTCCGAGTTAATTGTCGCTGGATGGTTGGCCAACCAAGGGTGTGATTAAGTGTTTATAATTAACTGCTATTCAATATTTTATGACGCCGTTACCTGACCAGGTTGCTTAAAAAAGATAAAATTGGCACGGTTTTAGACTAAATCGGTACTGGAAACATGTCTAATCCCAGTTTCCCGTATGAAATCACATTTTTAAAAAAAACACACACATCATGAGCACAACCAATTATCCCTCCGCGACTCCACAAAGTCAGCCTCCTAAAAAAGACTTTAAAAACCTCGTAATAGGTTTACTGGCTGCTGGATTCCTGGGTACCTGGGGCTATTTGTTATGGAACAATAACAAACAGGAACAAGTACAGCAAAGCCAGCAAACACAGATCGCCAAAGTAACAGACGAAAAAGGCGCATTGCAGAAAAATTTTGACGATGCCCTCGTTCGCCTTGATTCATTAACAGGCACCAACAACCGCCTGCAAACTCAACTTTCCGGTGCAAATTCTGATATCGCCAAAAAGAAAGCTGAAATCAGAGGGATTCTTGGAAAAAAGAATGCTACGGTTGCTGAATTAAACAAAGCAAAAGCGCTGATCGCTGATCTGAACACAAAAATCACCGATCTCCAGACGCAGGTTGCCACACTAACCACCCAAAATACTCAGTTGACTGCTGATAAAACGCAGCTGACAGCTGACAAAGAAAAATTAACTTCTGATCTGTCTACTACTACTACCCAGAAAGAAGACCTGGAAAAGAAAGTAGACATTGCTTCTACACTCAACGCTTCCAATATTTCTGTTACGCCCGTTCAGGACAAAAAGAACGGTAAAGAAAAAGTAACTACGACTGCTAAGAGAGTAGACAAGCTGATCATTTCTTTCGATGTAAACAATCGGATTGCTCAGACTGGTCAAACAGATGTTTATGTTTGTATCACTGGTCCCGATGGCAAGCCCATCTCTGTATCTGCGCTGGGTTCAGGAACTTTTGCCAGCCGCGATGATGGTGATAAGATCTTTACCGCTAAAGTGCCAGTAGACATCGAAGCAGGTAAGACCAAATCAGTACAATTTGCTTGGAAACAAACCACTCCGTTCCAGGTAGGTGCTTACAAAATTGAAATCTATCACAATGGTTTCAAGATTGGAGAAGATACTAAGGAATTGAAAAAAGGTGGATTATTTAGCTAAGGGTTTAGGCTCAACATATAGAACCGTCCCGGCAATGCCGGGACGGTTTTTTTTTGGATATATCGGACTGCGAAACGAACTCCCCTCCAAATTTTTTACCGGTTATCCCCGGATTTGATTGCGAAAAGGAAAAACACCCAAAAAATGCAACAATAAATCGGACCTTCCCCTAGCGGATAAGCATTGGATTTCCGAGAATAAAAATTTAGTCCCATGGCTTTACTAAAAAACTTTGCCGAAAAGGCTGAAAATTATCTGGCTGCTGCGCACAGCAGTCCCGTTTTTCCAACAAGAGATGCTTTGGCCACCCTTCAAACCTTGTATGAACCGCTGCCTGACAATCCAACCAGCGATGAAGAGATCCTGGACTTACTTAGTGAAAAGGGATCGCCAGGCACCGTAAAATCTACCGGGGGTCGTTATTTCGGATTCGTAAATGGGGCTTCTCTCCCGGCAGCTATGCTGGCAAAACTCATGGCTACGGTATGGGACCAGAACGCAGGCCTTTATCTGATGTCACCGGTTGCTGCCATGCTGGAAGAAATAAGCAGCGCCTGGCTGATAGACCTGTTGGGATTTCCCAAACAAACCGCTGTCGGTTTTGTAACCGGGGCTACCATGGCCAACTTTACCGCACTGGCCGCTGCTCGTCACCGCCTATTGGAGAAAATGGGTTGGAATGTCGAAGCCAAGGGACTCTTTCAAGCGCCGGAAATAACGGTGATTTGCGGAGAAGAGGTTCACGTGAGTATTTTAAAGGCGCTGAATCTGATTGGATTTGGCAGGGAAAGAATCATTCGGGTACCGGTCGATGACCAGGGCAGGATCATCGCCGGAAAAATACCGGATACAGATGGACCCACCATCATTTGCTTGCAAGCCGGCAATGTCAACAGCGGCGCTTTTGATCCCATCGGTGAAATATGCCGTCATAAAAAAGACCAAGTCTGGGTTCATGTAGATGGTGCATTTGGATTGTGGGCTGGGGCTTCTCCCCGCACCCGGGACCTGGTCCAGGGTATAGAGCTGGCCGATTCCTGGGCAACGGATGCACACAAATGGCTCAATGTACCATACGATACCGGACTTGTTTTTGTAAAAGATGCGGCCGCTCTGTTCAGTGCGGTGGCTTCCTCGGCCGCTTACCTACCGGAAATGAACAAACGAGATCCCTTCCAATTTGTACCGGAAATGTCGCGGGAAGCCAGGGGGATTCCCGTTTGGGCAGCGCTCAAGTCACTCGGTAGAAAAGGGCTGTCAGAACTCATAGACGCTGGTTGCGCCCATGCGCGCCGCTTTGCGGACGGTTTACGCACGGCAGGTCACCAAGTGTTGAACGAGGTAGTACTCAATCAGGTCCTGGTGAGTTTTGGTGATGGGGCCACTACATTGGAGGTCATCCGGAAAATTCAGGAAGAAGGCATTTGCTGGTGTGGTGGAACGGTCTGGCAAGGTCAAACAGCCATGCGGATCTCAATCAGTTCCTGGGCAACCACGACCAAAGATGTTGATCTGTCCCTGGCTTCCATACTCAGAGCGGCTGAGCAAGTACGGACCGCATCAAAGAACAAAAGACCTTGAAAAAAGCGCTGAGGGCGCTGAATTTGACGGCCTTTCTCCCCGGATTTCAGAAATTTCATGATTCGCTCCTTCTATCTGTTAACTACGTAAGAAATATTGCATTTTTGCGTTGTATAACCATCCGTCCCCCATTACTCAATCCTGCACCTTAAAAATCTGTTGATGCGTCCTCTCATCCTGCTCATTTTGGTCATATTCTGCTCAGCCGTATATGCACAAAAACCCTGTTACCAGCATTCCAGACTTTATATTTTCAATAAACACGATGAACCCCGTTTGTTCACGGACCCACTCGGCCGTCGCCCGCAATTTCCCTTTTTGCAACGTATGAACGGCATTACGACCGCCGAACTTTTTATAAAATCCATTCAGGATTCTGCACAACGAAAAAAATATTCCCGCACTTTTCCGGCTTTCGATTTACTGCTTCGCAATTCTGGCTTTGCGCACGGTTATAAAGATCTCAGTATAAAAAATGTCAAAAAGGTCTATATCACACCCGGCACCATCGGCAATCTGGGTTTTTATAACAAAGAACAAAATGTGATCAACTATCTCTACGTAAAACTCAATCCGGCAGGCGAAGCAGCGGAAGGTGTAGAAGCCTGGAAGTTGATTAACAAAGACGGGTGCTTTCTATACATCCTGTTTACCTGCGGAAATGCATTTTATCCCAATGGAGAGGCGGTTGTCGCGGCCCCTGGCGGAGAAACAGCAGGAGTAGGTTGCTGCAAAACCGTTACCGTTAAATCTTCCATAGTCACGGCTCCCTCCCAGACGGATTCGGTAAAAAGGCTGGCTATTTTAAGAATGAATTTTTACCGGGCCTATCTGACCCCCTCCCACCAAAAAGGCAGAAAAAACGATACCACGGTGGAACTTATCCGGACCAAAGACACGTTGATTCATTTTAAAGACCGTCTGGTGGTTCCGGCCAAACTGGATTCTTCCAGTCGCTACAAAGTTTATAGTGTTTGCAGGGACAGCCTGGTACAACTGCATATTGGACTCATAGGAGATTCGCTCGTCCAAACAGATACGGTTCATCCGGTATATTACGTAATGGCAGATACGGCCTTCGATAAAAAAGAACCAAAGTTTGTCAACGGATGCGACAACCATTGGGAGATTTCTATTGAAGCAGGAAAGTCTTACAATTCAATTCCGAGATTCGATGATCCGACGGAGCATTCTCAATCCAACGGACCGCAGTTTACAGCAACCCTGGAAATATCCCGTATGCTCACCCATTGGTTTCAGCTGGGGCTATCCGGCTCCTATGTGGTCCTGTCCTATCAGGATGATGTGAATTATCCAGGATCCACACCCGGCACTTACAATACCATTTACCTGGGCAAACCAATCATACCCATCCAATTTTTCGGCAAATTCAATTTTGGAAAAGAAGTGGGCTTTCAATCCAGTGTTTCAATATCTTTTGGTTATTCCATTCCGACCAATGGAAAAATTGAAAGCGGTAATACTGTGCTCACCACCAATCCCAATTTAAAAGGCGATTTTACAGCCGGACTAAAATTCGGGGTAGCCTATTACTTCTCTTGTCATGTCGGGCTGGGCGCTAGTTTCACTGGACAGTATTTCAACAACAAAAGTGATTTGTTTATCTACAGCTTATACGCCCTGCCCATTCAAGCGGGTTTCCACTTTAGATTTTAATGGCGAAGGGTTTGTTTAATTCCTTTCACTCCGCCTCATGGGCAGGCCAATGGGTTATAGGTTGCCCTTCTTCATTTCCTCTACGGCATGATTGGCAGCGCGAGCGGCGAAAGCCATATATAAGATCGACGGACTTTGATTCCCGGTGCTCGTCATACAAGCGCCGTCCGTTACATATACGTTTTTGCAATGATGCAACTGATTCCATTCGTTGAGCATGGAATTTTTTGGATCTTTGCCCATACGGCAACCGCCCATTTCATGGATATCCAGGCCGGGTGCTTGTTTGGTATCGTGTGCACGCACGTGTTTGCATCCTGCTTTTTCCAACATCTCCGAACTCTGATTCATAAAATCCACAACCATTTTTTCGGCATTGTCATCATAGTCTATCGAAGTGACAAGTTGTGGTATGCCCCAGGGATCTTTTAAATCTTGGCTCAGCCTTACGTGATTGGATTGGCGGGGAATGGTTTCTCCTTGCATATACATACCCGTAAACCAGGGACCGGGTTCTGTAAGATTTTCTTTGTAGGAGCTACCGATGCCCGCTTCCCCTTCGCCAAAAGCCTGGGCGCTACGCCTGGACCAGACGAAAGTTAAAAAGCCGCCCAGATAATCGGTGTCTTTTTGATGCAGGTTGCGGTAATTGGCGATGATGGGATTGGTCGGATTGCGGCCATAAGTATATCGATCTTCAAAGCCGGGGAACTCACCGGCTGCACTGGCCCGATAGTTATGAAAGGCCATGTATTTTCCCAATATTCCACTGTCGTTTCCCAGTCCGTTGGGAAAACGCGATGATGTAGAGTTAAGTAAAATGAGATTTGAATTCAGGCAGGCAGCATTCAGAAAGATTACCCGTGCAAAATAGTCTGTCGATTGTTTTGTATTGGTATCAATGACCCGAACACCAACAGCCTTTCCTTTTTTTTCGTCGTAAATGATGGAATGGACTACGGAAAAAGGGCGAACCGTGAGATTGCCCGTTTTTTTTGCCCAGGGTAAAGTCGAAGACACGGAACTGAAATATCCGCCAAAAGGGCATCCCCGCGTACACAAATCCCTTGCTTGACACTGACCACGACCTTGTTCCAGGTGAATGGGATTGGGTTTGGTCAGATGGGCCCAGCGACTGTGTACCATGAACCGGTCTTTGTAATTTTCCTTTATCTTTTTTTGAATCTCCAGTTCCACACAGCTCATTTCAAAAGGCGGCAGATAATCGCCATCCGGCATGGCTTCCAGACCATCCTGGCTTCCGCATATACCCGCGAATCGCTCCACATGGCCATACCAGGGAGCGATATCCTTGTACCGGATCGGCCAGTCGATCGCATATCCAAATCGCAAGGGAGAAGAAAATTCAAAATCACTCCAACGTTGACAGGCCCTTCCCCACATGATAGATTTTCCACCGACCTGATATCCCCGTATCCAGTCGAAGGGCTTCTCCTGCTGGTAGGGATGCTCCGCATCTTTGACAAAGAAATGACGGGTGTCTTCCGTGAACGCATAACACTTACTGATAACAGGATTGGCTTTTAATATTTCCTGGGTATTCTCCCCTCGGTGTGGAAACTGCCAGGGATCCAAGGTTGCTGTGGGATAATCTTTGATGTGTTCAATATTGCGGCCTCTTTCCAATACCAGCGTTTTTAACCCGTGATCGCAACATTCTTTGGCTGCCCACCCGCCGCTGATGCCCGAACCGATTACGATTGCATCGAAATTATTTGTCATCCCCCATCATTTTGTTCTATAAAGCTAGTATTTTATACCACTCCAGCAGATGACCGTTTTTATCCGTCGAAGCATCGGCGAAATGCCAGGACGGCCCCAATCAACTAAAGAATGGCTCTGATGGATGCCCTTCCCGTATGGATGACCGCCCCTTCGCCCGGCTTACGGCCTTCATAAGCCACATTGAGTTCCAGAAAGCTTCCCAGTTTTTTGGTAAGATCCAGACCCCAGATATAATTTTTCCCTGGCAGTAAGCCATCCAGCAGGATATAACTCACCGTCGTATTGGTGCTGCCATTGTATTCAATGTCATTAAGTGTAAATTTTGCCTCCAGAGAGGTATTCTGGACCAAGTTGTATTTGATGTCGGTGATGATCGAGCTGGAAAAAGAACTTTCACCGCCGTATTGCGGAGCATTTTTTTGCGGGTTGTAGTTATAGCCAATGCTGATCCGCAAGTTCGCGCGTCGGGTGTAACTCAGGTCTGGGGCGATGGAGTACTGAGAGATGCTATAATTGCTGTTGTTGAATGTGGCGTTGTCCGCAAATAGATAGTTTATGCCGGTTTTAAAAACACCATTTAAGACAAATTGCTTATTGATGTTCCAACGGGTGCGCAGGTTCCATTCCTGAAGCGTCTGCGTTTGGTATCCGAATGTAAGCAGGGCCTTGGACACATTGCGGTTGTTGCTGATGTCGAATCCCCATCCGGGATTAAACTTATTGTAAGAAAAAGAGTTGACGAATATTGTACTGCGGCTGATCAGGAAGGTATCGTTGAGGGGAGACTTAAAGGGATTTAGTTCGACAAAACCCGTAGCCAGTTCTTTTTGATTTAGTTGAAGGGAAGATTGCAAAAAGACGTTGGACAGGAATTTTTTAAACCCGGTCACCCGGTTGCCGAGCAGCAGCCGCGGGTTGATGGTAATACTATAATTGAAGGTATTGTAGTTCGCTTTTACAAAGTCATTGGTGGGTGTGAACACACGGATATAGGTCGCCTGATCGGGAAACTGCGCCAGCACAAATTCATTCAATTGTTGAATACCGTCGTTGTTCAGATCAATCCAGGTATACTGACCCGTTCCTGCCGGCACAGCCACATAGGTATAATTTCTTTTTTGCTCCTGACCGGATCCCACTTCATAGAGCAGGTTTCCGGTCACCATACTTTTCCATTCATGCATTGAATATTCTACCCGGGTGAGCAAGCTGTTGTCTGCCTGCTGGGTACTGACGGCGGCGTTGACCACTTGCAGACTCCGGTAGGTCGCATTGATCCGCACCTGCTCATTTTTGTTTTTGGTGAGCTCCGTATAAACATTCACGTTCTGACTTTTGTTGGCGACGGCCAGGTTGGTTCCATAGGGATATGCATCCTGGCGGTAGAAATAGCTGATGCCCCATTTGTTTGGCGCTTTTTCGGGCGACTTCAGATAGGCCTGTAATATGGTAAAGGAATAACTGTCGTTGGAAACTGAATCCGTTTTGGGATAGCGCTGGACGTTTTCTTCTATGGAAAAATTGAAGCCTGCCGTATAGTTTCCCAATTTTTTCATCGTCTTGGAAATGTCGACCGTCGGACGAAATAGATATCCATTGTATATCGTTCCCCTGTCCACGGTATAACTGATCTGATCGTTGAAATTCCAGCCGTTTACATGGAGGGTATGACCGAGCAGGTTTCGAATACCCGTAAAATCCTGGTTCCGGTCATAACCTGCCAGTTCGTAATGGATCTCATTGCCGGTTTTGTCGGTAATCTTGAATGCCGCTTTATAAAATGTTTCATTGGCCTTGGGTAAATTCAGGGGCAGGCCCCAGTCCCGCAAAAATTCTACAGGCCTGATGGGTTCCAGGGGTTGAAAACGGATATCATTGTATTCATAGGCGAGATAGGAACTGACGACCGATCCCGGAAATTTACTTTTTAGAACATGCAGGTTTGTAAAAGTAAATTTGGTCGCGTTGCCCGCATCGTTGTTCTTGTCCAAAGTAGAGAGGGTATTGACATCATAGTTGCTTCTGGCAAAATCGGCTGTAAATAGACTTTCTTTAGACAGTTTATAATCTACCCCTCCCGTAATTACCTGTTGGGTTTTCGGTGTTACCAGGAATTCAGCGGCTTCGAACTGTCCCTGACGGTCTCCGTTCACCGGGGCGATCCAGTTGTACACGTTGCCATTCAAACCCTCCGTATTCAGGATATAATTTCCAAGCCCCTGGCCCACATCGGAGAATGCGAGGTTGTAGAGTGTATAATTTCGATCGTTGGAAACCACAAAAATGGAGTCATGGGTAATGAGGCCATTGGCCGCCTTGTAGGTGGTATCGATTTTACGATAGAGTATCTGGCCCACAGCCTGTCCCGTATCTATGGGTGCAACCGGATAAAATGCATTCTGTATACTGTCTCCCAGGTCATTGAGGAATTTTTTTCTGCCTGAATCCAGGGTTTGGCTGATCGGTGAATTGCGCGCATCGCTGTTGCTGAAAATGCCAAAGCGAAGCCGGAGATTTTTACTGATCTGCGCTTCATCGGCCAAATATAAATTGACGTTGAGGTAAGACTGGTTTGAGTATTCAAATTCCACCTGTATGCGACTGTCTTTGGTGATCATTCGGTGCGGAGTAAAAGTAACTTCGGCAGTATTGTAATTGATCACGTAATCCTGGTCTTCCCCCCGTTGGAGTAAAGCTCCGTCGAGGTAGACTTTTTCCGTTCCTGCCAGCACAATAAAATACAATTCATTGTTTGCCCCCGTTAAGCGATAAGGTCCCTGGTTACCCTCTTCTCCCTGAAATATGTTCCGATTGAATATTCCTTTGGCCACCGCACCACTGATCAGAAAACTGTTGGATACACTGTCCGATATTTTTGTGGTCGTTTCAAAAGACGCGCCCCGCAATCTTTTATAAAAGGAAAGAAAATAATTATCCGTCTGTCTGAGGTCGATATCACCCATGCGCAGCGACCAGTTTTTCTTTTTGAACTGAACATAGATCTGGTCAAAATCACTCAGCTGAGCCGTCGTGCCGTCGGGCTGGATGGGAATATTGTTATCGGTGATGGCTGCGGCAATTTCTATGGAGTCCGCCAGATAACCACTGATCTGAAGATTCAGGTTGGAAGTAACTACGGCGTCCTGCGCATTGCCAAAAGAAATGGCCCTGCCAAAACTTCCGTTGTAGGTGACATTTCCAAAATTGAAAAATTGATCATTCTCGTATTTGTTATCCTTGCTGTAAACGGAAGGTTGAATTGAAAATTTATCCATCACTTTGGCGTAGTCCAGTCGCTGCACGACGCCGTTGAGTTGATAGGGGAATAACCGGTACTGGACCAGAACGCTGTCCAGATTGGGTTTTCTTAACCAAGTTAGGGTGGAGTGAACATAGTCGATTTTATAGAGGCTGTCTGGAATTCCTGAAACGAAAAAACTGCCCGGAACCAAACTAAGAGAGTCCAGTTTTTGAGGACCATTTTTTACCAAAACATACTTACGGTGGAGATTCGAGGAAATTTTTAAGGGGACCGTTGGTTTGGAGCCAGGAGCCTGGGCGCTTACTTTATTCAACAACCCACAGAAAATCAATCCTATAAGCAGCCATTTGATCAACGAAAACGGTTTTTCTTAAAATGCGGAAACAGGTCATTTATTGTATCTGGTCCAGTTCTGCCAGCAAAGCTCTTACATTGAGGGCTTCTGTGACCATTCGAAGGCCACCTTTTTCATCCCGTGGCCATTCTTCCCGCGGCCGGTCCCAGTAAAGTTCCACACCATTTCCATCCGGATCGTTCATATACAGGGCTTCCGATACGCCATGATCGGACATCCCGGTCAGTGGATAGGCGGCATCCAGCAGTCTTTTCAGGATAAAAGCCAGGTCCTTTCGGGTAGGATATACAATGGCCGTATGAAAGAGACCGGCCGATCTCTGGAGCGCCGGCGGGGCGTTTTTACTGTACCAGGTGTTCAAGCCGATATGATGGTGATATCCTCCGGCGGAGACAAAAACAGCATCGTCGCCGTACCACTGCATGATTTGGAAGCCCAGCAACTCCTGATAGAATTTCAGCGATCGGGGGATGTCTGCCACTTTCAGGTGGACATGACCGATTCGGGTGGATGCGGGTATGATATAGCTCAAGAGTGATATTTAGCTAGGCGTTCACTAACTGACTCTGTACGTACATTGTTTCCCGGAGTTGCTTTACGCGGTCATCGGCCAGGTATTCGTCAAACGTTGTGAGGCGATCAATGGCGCCAGAAGGTGTTATTTCAATTACCCGATTGGCAACTGTCTGAAGAAAAGTATGGTCATGGGAAGTCATCAAAACGACTCCTTTAAATGTAGACATACTTTCGTTGAAAGCCTGGATCGATTCCAGATCCAGGTGATTGGTCGGCTCATCCAAGAGGACTACATTAGGGTCTTGCAGCATCATTCGGCTGATCATACAGCGGACTTTCTCACCTCCGCTCAGTACACCGACTTTTTTCATCACTTCATCTCCGCTGAACAGCATCTTCCCCAGAAACCCTCGCAGAAAGGGCTCATCCACATCGGTTACATGTGCTGGCACATACTGGCGAAGCCAGTCCATCAGGTTGAGGTTCTTGTCCAGAAAAAATTTGTGGTTGTCGTTGGGAAGATAGGCATGGGTAACGGTGGTGCCCCATTCAAAAGACCCTTTGTCGGCCTTCATATTTCCCGTAACGATTTCATAAAAGCTGGTCAGGGCCATTGGATTTTTGCTTACTAAGGCCACCCGGTCACCCTTGTTCAAGCTAAAACTGATATCGGAAAACAGGAGGCTTCCGTCTTCTGCCGTTTTAGCCAGTTTCTGAATATTGAGGATCTGGTTTCCAACCTCCCGCTGTTGTTTGAAGATAATGCCTGGGTAACGGCGATTTGATGGTTCTATTTCTTCAATGGTCAGTTTTTCCAGTGCTTTTTTACGGGAGGTCGCTTGTTTGGATTTAGAGGCATTGGCTGAAAAACGAGCGATGAAATCCAGCAGGGCCTGACGCTTGTCTTCCGTCTTTTTATTTTTATCACTCATTTGCCGGGCCATGAGCTGGGAAGATTCATACCAAAACGTGTAATTGCCTGTATAGGCCTTAATTTTTGCCCGGTCGACATCTGCCACATGGGTGCAAACAGCATCCAGAAAGTGACGATCATGGGATACGACGATTACAATATTTTCGTAGTCTGCCAGGAAATTTTCCAACCAGCTGATGGTTTCCACATCCAGGTCATTGGTCGGTTCATCTAGCAAAAGGATATCCGGATTGCCAAAAATCGCTTGGGCCAATAGCACCCGCACTTTCATCGCTCCGGAAAGTTCTTTTAACAGTTGGCCATGCAGGGACTCTTTGACGCCCAGGTCACTGAGCAGCGAAGCTGCATCGGATTCTGCCGTGTAGCCGCCCATTTCCCCAAATTCGCCTTCCAGGTGCCCAGCTTTTATTCCGTCCTCTTCGGTAAAATCTTCTTTTAGGTAAATGGCATCTTTTTCCAGCATGGTATCCCAAAGCTTCTTATAACCCATTAGTACGGTATTGAGTACCGTCTGATTATCGAACTCAAAGTGGTTCTGTTTCAACACGGCCATTCTGAGGCCTGGTGAAATCTCAATATTGCCCTTGGTCGGTTCAATTTCACCGGAAAGTATCTTAAGAAACGTTGATTTTCCTGCCCCATTGGCACCAATTACCCCATAACAATTTCCTTTGGTAAAGGAAACATTCACCTCATCAAAGAGTACACGTTTACCAAAAAGTAAGGTCACATTGTTCGCACGAATCATGAATTAAATTTTGAATGGGCAAAGGTACGCCAGGACAGGGAATTTTCAAGTAAAATGCAATGAGACGCCTTCTGTTTTACCGGGTAGCAGGCGACCATCTGCAATAAATGCGTCGACAGTCCAATAGCGGCTATTTTGATAGGGTTCAGGCAACCTGTTCAGAAGATTTGAAGTATATTTCATAAACTGCTGCGAATGAAAAAGTTCACTGGGCTTTTCCTGCTGATCTGTTTGGGTTTGTCCTGCAAAAAGAGCAACAATCAACAAACTACGCTTTCGGGTACCTATAGTGGATATTTCACTTTGAAAATCGGATCCACCGGTACGCCAGTACCCGTCACGATGATTTTTTCGGGTTCCACTTACAGGGATCCCAACGACTCCACATTTTCAATTGTTTGTCATGGGAACTTCCAGATTGAGCAAGACTCCATCAATATTCAGAACCAATGCGCCTACCCTGCCAATATCGATTTGACCACCATTCTCGGGGGCAAATACCGGATTTTCATAAAAGGAGACAGCGTAGCTTTTAGCCGTATAATAGGCGACTTTGTCTATGAGGAAGCCGTTTATTCTCTAAAGAGACAATAGCTTTCCCACTTCCCCCAAAAACGCTATTTTTGCGCGAATTGTCCCAGAAATGGGACCCTGGACCGGTAGCTCAGTTGGATAGAGCAGCTGCCTTCTAAGCAGCAGGCCATTGGTTCGAATCCAATCCGGTTCACACTTAATAAAAGCCGCTCTCGTAGTGGCTTTTTCTTTTATACTCGATAGGACATTCGATCCATCGCTGCCTGTAACTGAAACCTATCCAGCTGATAGAGCGGCTGATACAGCACGTAACGTAATGAATAAGTTGGATTCAATCTTTTTTAGCAAGCTGAATTGAATACCTTACCAAACCTGAAGTATTTTCGATTATATGAAAACTATCATATCAATTTGGTTGACTTTCGTTTCTTCAATTTGTAGTTTTTGCTCATTGTACTCACAGACAGACTCAATTGAAACTAAATTTCTTAAGTATGAGGTTAATCCCTCTATCCACCCTATTAAAATGTTTTGGAAATCGGAAAATGGACAATTAATTAGGAGCTTGGGCAATCTTAAAAACCACTTGGAAGAAAAACGTAACGAACTGCTTTTCGCAACTAATGGAGGGATGTATAAGGAAGACCGTTCTCCAGTTGGATTATTCATTCAGAATGGATTTATCCTTAGTCCAATAGACACATCAACTGGCATTGGCAACTACTACTTGAAGCCCAACGGCGTATTCTATATCACACGTACAGGCTCGGCTGGCATTAGCACAACTGCTAATTTTAAATTTAATAGCAAAATAAAAGACGCTACACAGTCTGGTCCAATGTTAGTGATTGAAGGGACTATCCACCCATCGTTCATAAAAGCCTCAACTAATTTAAATATCCGAAGCGGTGTTGGAATACTGGCTGACGGAAAAGTGGTCTTTGTTTTGTCGAAACAACCTGTCAATTTTTACAGTCTGGCTGAATATTTCATAAACCTGGGATGTCGTAACGCACTCTACTTGGATGGATTTGTATCCAGAACCTATCTACCAGAGAAAAATTGGAAGCAAACAGATGGTGATTTTGGCGTTATTATCGGGGTGTTAGATCATGAACGATGATTTATTAGCGTGGGAAATATTTTAAAATAAAAATAAACTTAACTTATTTTTTAAGCAACTAAAAAGGTTGTGCGTTTCAAATCCTCAATAAAAGGTTCGAAATTTGTCAAATCCGGTTTATAAAGAATTTTATGTAAGCCGTCTCGGTAAAACAGAGGCGGCTTTTCCGTTTGTACACGGGGAAAATTTATTTACGGGAACTGATAAATGAAAAAACCATACATTCCGCCAAAGGCGGGAACGACTAACCGCCTTGCAAAGAATTATCATCTGAACATTTATTTTATATTATAAACTTCATACAAGCTTGATTAATGTAAACGCCAAGTTGTATTAGTTTCGAAAACTTATCTTCAAAACCAACCGACAGATATTTTTATCAATGGGTAATTGAGTAACTGACAAAAAATAAAGTCAGCCAGCATAAATACCACGGCAAATGGCATAAGAAGAAATGGCTTTTATTACTTTAAGAACACATTTAAAAAAAATAAATCGCTGGATAGGAAACGTAGACCTGATGAATTTAGGAACCCAAAATTTATTATATTAGTAGTCTTATCTTTTAGAATACCTGTTTGTATATATAAATACCTGCCTGTGTTGCGCTTTCTTTTTATGTTAGTTTTTACCATTGTATCTGCATTTAAAGGGAATGGGATCAACGGTAATAAGTTGTCTATAAAAGCGCAAATAGGCAATTGGCAAAAAGGCGATAAATTTAATTTGTTACGTGCAACAATTAGTCTTACAAACAATACCGATGATACTATTGCGTATAGAAGTATGTCATGTTCATCGGACGATTTTTATGAAACAAATATTAATGTTTTGACAGTGCAAGTTCAGTCATGTTTGAGCGATTATCAAATATTAGAAAAAATCCCGCCGCATACCACACAGCAAAAAAAATTAAATCTTCAAACTGATCTATTAATAAGCAGAATGTATGGGATAAAATTTAGACTTGGTTTTTATTTTATACAGGAACATGATTCATTCAACAAATCGGATTTTATTACCCACCCAGATTATTATTCTCAATATTTAATTTATAGCGATGATATTGAAATAACATATAAATCACATGTGGAATAATGTACAAATTCGGGAATCACAGAAGGACTACATAGGGATGACCCAGTATTTAATGTTGTAAATAAGACTAAAGAAATAAAAATTAAATCTCTGTTCCGCAATTCGTTTATACAAATGGAGCAATTGCACAAGTTTCTATAATACTCTCCGTATTTGACACCAGAGTGCTTGTTAATATTTTTCGTATTTAGAAGCAAATTCCACAGTTGATAAATAATATTCAATTATACAAGCGAGTCTACATGATTTCCTTAGGTCACGATCACCGGGAAGGTTAAATTTTATCACAAAATCGACATGTCAAATCAATCCAGAAATTAAATTCTATATATTCAGGAAACTAATACGGCTTCATGAAAAAAACTTTACTGATTTGCTTTTCCATCTGCTCTCAGTTTGCCTTCGGACAGAAAGGAGAATCCTTTTCTGTTTCCGGCACCATTAACTTGGACAGTGGGAATATTCTGTTCTCATCTCTTAATGATTCAGGTGATTATCCGGATTCGATACTGTACTTACCGGCTCCTGTGAAGTCTGGCAATTTTTATTTCGAAGGAAAAATTCCACAACCGGTAAAGATTAAACTGCAGGCACAGGTAGCCGGTATAAATATATATGTGTCCGAGGGGTTTTATTTGGTTTCCGGAAGCCAGACTATCCATTGTAAAATAGATACGACAAGTTATGACCGGGAAACACCGAACATTCATAATCCGGTGATGGACGAGTACTTGCAAAAGTACTGGTCTTTGGAACGGCAGGCAATAGATACCATTGGTGATTATAATATTAAGCTCAAAGCAGTTAGAACCTATGTAATAAAATACGCCGAAAAAAATCCGGATTCTTATGTATCGCTCTGGGAGATTGCTGAGAATCTCTCACACGGCTATGATGACCCCCTTAATCAGGCTTTTGCCGGGCTTACCCCAAATATAAAAACTTCTTTTACGGGTAAGCGCGTAACCGGCGACTTACTACATTTGGGATTGATTGCAATCGGCCGCTCCTTTCCTGCCATTGAGACCATCGGCCTGGCCGGAAATAATCAGAGAATCTCTTTCTCATCCTTAAAGGCAAAATACGTTTTTGTGGATTTTTGGTACAGTCACTGCGGTTCTTGTATAGGACAATTCCCCGCTTATACTAAAATCGTAAATGACTACCATAGCAAAGGTTTTATCATGATCGGCATTTCCTCGGACGCTACTCCCGCGAATATTGCTGACTGGAAAGAGGTCATTTATTCCCACGCGCTACCCTGGGAACAATACAGAACTGATGATGTAAGCATTAAAAATTTGCACATAAATTATTTTCCGTCTAATTTTCTACTGGATAGTACAGGAAAAATTATTGCCAAAGATCTGGCGCCCAGTGAGGTAGCGGCATTTTTGCATGAGAAATTGTAATTTGTAAATATGAAAACGCTTGGCTGTTTGCTGTTTTGCACCTGTTTAATTGACGCCTGTGGAGGCTTTATATTCCATTTTACTGAAATGAACGATACTTCCTGGGTAATTATCAATAATGCCGAAAAATTTAAATTCCCTTCAAATACTCAGTATCCTACTCATCTGACAGTCGATTGGGAAAGCTCTACCCAGGGCAATGTGAACGCCTATCAAAAAATCGACTACAATCTCCATTAGCTGAAGAATTTTAAGAAACAAAAAACTCCCCTGGGAATGTTCGTAACCCGCGAGGCTACAAGCAAACTGCCTGGGCGTCCTGTGTCAGGTTCTCAATGCATACGGCTCATCACCACAAGGAATGAAAGAAAATACAAAATGATAAATTCCCCAATTACAGCGAAAACCATTTTTTGAGTCATAATCTTGAAAAAACGGAGGATCAGGATATCGATAATAATATTAAATACAGGGATAATAAAAAACACAATAAAAAATCTATCAATATATATGTCTGAAACCCAAAATAAAATAATGGACAATAAAAACACACCAATATTTATTATAAGAGCCGCTACTTTCCAGTTCATCAAATAAATATCGCTATTCTACAGTGATTATTTGTGATTTTGAGACACAAGTACAAAAGTTATGAGTATCAATAAGTAGAAACACTTACGCCAAGTTGCCTTGGGTGTAAGGTCTTAGCGACTATCCTTTTCGTTTTTCAAGATAACTATCAGGGGAACGGCGCATACTAAGGCTGCAGCCAATAATCTATTACCAGTAAAATTAATTGTAATACCGCCATCACTCCAATTTAAGAATGTTATATAAGATTTTGCATTAAAGATTTTGAAAAGTATTCCAAGAACTAGCAGTAAAGGAGTGGCACTCAAAAGAAATATTTTCAATCCCTTCATAACATCGCTTTTGTAGATTGAGCGTTCAAGAAAGTTGAACATACTGTAAAGATAACGAGAGCGAGTTTTTTTATTCCGGCTTCGATTATTTTAAGGGCAAATGAATTTACAAAAATCTGGGTCAAGTACCATAAACCTTCGCAGTAACGACGCTCCAAACTTGGATACATAGAATTCAACGAATTGAGATATAATAAGGTTCTAGACAGGTTATCGCAAAGAAATTTAAAAGGTTACGACTACAGGCATAAGTGTTTTTACTTAGGCAATTATTTTATACAAACATCTACATTGATTCAAATCAATAATCGAGAGATGTTTTTGGAAGAATTGAAAACTGTTTACAATTTCAGTCTGTATTTAACCGTTCTTGTGTACCCTTACCAACGATTCACCATGAAGAAGCAAATTGTTTTGCCTTTCTGCCTTTTTACAGCTATTTTATTTTCTGCCTGCAGTAAAGATCAAACGGCGGCTCCCGCTACAACACCTCCTCCGAAAACAGATTCGGTACTGCCTGTGAGAACTATAAATCTAAACGTAACATATCCGACACAAACCGCAACTGGTACCTTCGAGTTGATTGTCAGCGAGCCCGGTGGAAAGGTGTTATTAGACAGTATTGCAGCAGTGAATACCCCCGTCATCACTTCAATAGAGACGAGTGCCTCGCTGGTGGACTTCACATACATTCTTGATCAGGGCAATGTTTCATCTCCATATACCCGTTATCTCGTGTATGTTTATAAAGGCGTCAATCCATCCAACTGGACAAAACTTAATAGCGCACTGTATCCTCTTAGTTATCCTTTGTCTTCCGGGCCAACAACACCATCTCGGATTTTTATTCCTAATTATCCCAGCAATGCGGTTCCGGATGGGATTGTTTCAAATTCCTTCGTTTTCGACAACTGTAATTTCAATTTCTATACCAATTTGAGTTATAACTCATCCGACAACACTTTCAACTTATACTACGACCGTCATGCCGGTCATTCCGTTTATTTTTCGATTACGCACCTGGGTCTTTATAAACTTTATACTCCTACGAAAGATTTCGATACGTTAGATGCCTTCCATATGGATACGCTCAGTACGACCACTTTTACCAGAAAATTTCCTTTTACAATCAATTATCAAATTGGTTACAGTTTTCGCGGAATTCCAGACACGACAGATCTTTCAACGTCTATCAGTTTTTCTAATTTCTTTCAACCGGTAGCTCCTGGTCAGGGTGATTTGCAGTATCCCAAAACGCCCATGCAGAAATACGAAATCGAACTCTCAGCAACGAATAATAACAATGACCATTTATCTTATTATGGATTGGTTTCAACTATCCCGACAGATCTGAATCTACCTGACGCTTCCTCCTTCTCTGAAGTTTCCAAGGAGGCAGATAATATATCTTTCCTTTTTAAAAATCCATCCTCGACCACAAGCTGCCAGACCAATCTGGGTAACAGTATGGTTGGCGCCACAATTTGGTCTTCGCCTGATTCGACAAACCTGCATCCCCTGACTCTGTTGACGAATCTGAAAAGCAAAATGCTGAACGGCGTAACGCTGGATGACATAACTCCAAAAAATTTCGAATTTTTGAATATCCCCGGCTATTCTTATGCCGATTATTTTTCCTATCTCTTCAATCAGGGATTCCAGAGTAGTCATCCCTACATTAATACCTATACCGGTTTGTCCAGAACGTTCTAAGGCGGGGAAGAAAATAACGGACAGCTATTTATCAATTATCGAAGGCCCCTTCCTTCTCCATCCCGCAGGTGATGTCATCCGTCACGTGAAACGACATAAATAAGATCGAAAGCAGAGAGGTGATGATTAGTAAAACATTATGTTACATGTAATTAAGACTGTGAGTAAATTCAATATTTAATCCCGATCAGGTAAGAATTGATCGGCTACACTTTTTTTATGAGGATTGGAATTATAAAGAAAAAAATCCGGGTGCATGATC
This sequence comes from Bacteroidota bacterium, assembly GCA_013289175.1. GTDB lineage: Bacteria > Bacteroidota > Bacteroidia > Chitinophagales > Chitinophagaceae > Puia. The sequence goes on along the minus strand of JABDAN010000004.1, from coordinate 54,180 downwards.
AATTTCAGGATCGATGCAGATTCATTCCGATATATACGATTCATGGGATCGACTGAGATCTCATTTTTCACCAGATTGAAGAGGTGATAGAAACGCTTCCAATAGTTTGCGTTTTACGAACCCGGGTAAAATGAAAATTTTGGTACATTTATATCAAACATCACTGCAATGAGTCACTCTTCTTTAAAAAAAATAGTCACTTATTTCGCCCTCGTCACCTTCACTGGCTTGACCTCCCACGCATCCGCCCAAGCCATCACAGGCGATCAGATCAAGGCGCAGTTCCTTAAGGATTGGCAACGGTCAAAAGCCTACACCCTTGATTACCTCAACACGATGCCGGCCGACAAATATTCCTTCAGGCCAGTCGACAGTATCCGCAGCTTCGCGGAGCAGATGCTCCACCTCGCCTGGGACAATGTCTTCTTGAACATGGTCGCCACGGGTAAGAAGATAGACTGGCTGCCGGGCCAAAAATTCAACTGGCATGAGGGTGAAAAAATCGATTGGCCCGAAGGTTACCTCGAAAATAGCCCCACCGCGCAGGGCAAGGATTCTGTCATATATTATGTAAGTAAAAGCTACGACATTGCCCTTCAGTATATACAAAGTCTGGATCCAGGCAAATATGGCGAGATGACAGGCATGCCCAACATCACAGATACCCGCTATGCGTGGCTGCTCAAGGCATTGGAGCACCAGGCTCACCATCGCGGTCAGACCACGATCTATATCCGGCTTGTGGGCATCAAGCCACCAAACGAGCGTTTGTTCTGATCAGTTTTCCAAAGTTTTATATTTTGAACTAGCGCCAACCCAGTCCGGGTGCAACATGCTCAAGGATAGAAGACAATATATGCATATTGTATTCCACTCCTAATGTATTGGGAATCGTCAATAGCAGCGTATCCGCTTCCTGGATAGCTTCGTCCTTCGCCAGTTCTTTTATGAGTTGATCAGGTGCAGCTGCATAGTTTCTTCCGAAAACAGCGCGTTTGGTCGGTTCAATCATTCCGAATTGATCGGTTTGGTTTTTTTCCCTCCCAAAATAAAGGTGATCTTGTTCTGTTACCAAAGCAAAAATAGAGCGGCTTACTGATACCCGGGGGACTCGTTTGTGCCCCGCTTTTTTCCATGCTTCCTTGTATAGTCTTATCTGTTCGGCTTGCTGTATATGGAAAGGTTTACCACTTTCATCAAATTTCAAAGTAGAGCTTTGCAGGTTCATACCTTTTTCAGCGGCCCAAACAGCCGTTGCGTTTGAGGCAGCTCCCCACCAGATGCGCTCCCGCAATCCTTGAGCATGCGGTTCCAAACGCAGCAAGCCCGGTGGGTTAGGAAACATCGGGTTTGGATTCGGCTGAGCGAACCCTGCGCCCTTTAACCTGTCCAGGAATTCCAATGCTTTGCGCCTGCCCATCTCCGCGTCTGTTTCTCCTTTGCCGGGCTCATATCCAAAATAGCGCCATCCATCTATTACCTGTTCTGGCGATCCCCTGCTGATCCCCAGTTGCAAGCGTCCCTGTGAAATCAAATCAGTAGCGCCTGCTTCTTCCACCATATACAATGGATTTTCATAACGCATATCAATAACCCCTGTTCCCATCTCTATTTTACTAGTTTTGGCTGCAACAGCGGCAAGCAAAGGAAAGGGCGATGCCAGCTGCGAGGCAAAATGATGTACCCGGAAATAAGCACCGTCTATACCAATCTCTTCAGCGGCAACCGCCAAATCAATAGACTGGAGCAAGGTATCAGCTGCAGTGCGGGTTTTATATGACGGATGGTTTGCCCAATGACCAAATGATAAGAATCCTATTTTCTTCATAGTATCTACAACTCGTTATGTTTATTCAGGTCAATACCAGCATAAAATGCCAAATCAATATTTTTAAAAAACTTGGTAAGAAAAATGATCTGACCGGTATGATAAGAATAGTGTTCGGTAACATGCACAATACTGTCTACTCCCGAATGTGAAATTCCCTGGGCAATTCTTTTTCTTAGTAACTCCTCCTCCCCCATCCGCTCAATAACCATCGTGGCTTCAGTGGCCGTATGTTGAAGCTTCGCGAGGAGCTCCGATTTGCTGAGGCCACCCACCGTTGAAAATTCCAGATCCCGGGCACGGATATCCTGCTCGCCACCCAGCGCGGAAATAATATGTTGGCGGATATTGCCACAAAGGTGCAGAATAAGATTACCGACACTATTTAGATTTTCATTCGGTGACACCCAAAGGTCTTTTTCCTCCAGTTGCTGCATGCAGGTAATAATCTTCTCCGTGCTTTGATTGATTCTTTTGATCGCCTGACTGGTAAATTCCAGGCTTAACAAGGTATTCATTGTCCAAAAATAAACATTTTACTTTTGGACATTATGGGTTATTCATTTTAACCGGTCTCATCAGATGCGAAAAAGTAAGTGAACCCATCACCCATTTTCCGTTTTCTTTGATGTATACCTCGGTTACCATAAACGGATTGACGACTTCGTGTCCGCCGACTACCGCCACTAGGTCTATATCATTTAATAGGATCGCTGTGTTTCCGAATATGTTTACAATAACAGCATATACCTCGGCTTTTTTATACCAGATACCGCCATCTTTAATGGTAGCAAGTTCCTGGGTTTTACCCCAGCTTCCTCCCATATGAATAAACATAGATTTGTCACTGAATAGCACATTTAAAGAATCGACATTCTTGTTTGCCATCCAATTCCATTTCTGTTTGGAAAGGTTGATGATTTCCTGTTGTTCAGGTGTGTTTGTTGTAGAGGTTGAAATTGATTCGTGAGGCTGGGCGTAGGATGATCGCGTACTCACTATAAAGAGGAATAGTCCGAGAATTTTCGTTTTCATGTTATTTCAATTTGAAATTTTAAATAAGTGGGTTAGCGGTTCACCATTTTCTGCGCCTGTTCAGAATAACGATTACCCTGCACTTGAATATTAGACAGGGCTTCATTGATCTTTTTAATGTCCTGATCTGATAAATCTATTCCGGTCGCACCTAAATTTTCTTTCAGACGGTTCAATTTCGTTGTGCCCGGAATAGGTACAATCCATGGCTTTTGTGCCAACAACCACGATAGAGCGATCTGTGCAGGAGTGGCTGCCTTTTCCGTGGCAATATTTCCAAGCAGCTCTATCAGACCCTGGTTAGCCTTCCGGTTCTCCTCCGAAAAGCGTGGTACCGTGTTGCGGAAATCACTTTTGTCGAAGTTGGTATTTTCATCTATGGCACCGGTAAGGAAGCCTTTGCCGAGTGGACTAAAAGGAACAAACCCGATCCCCAATTCCTCGAGTGTAGGCAATATCTCGTTTTCCGGTTCCCGCCACCAAAGCGAATACTCACTTTGAAGGGCAGTCACCGGGTGAACCGCGTGGGCCCTACGTATGGATTGCACGCCTGCTTCTGATAACCCGAAATGTTTAACCTTACCTGCTGCGATGAGATCTTTCACGGCTCCGGCCACATCTTCTATTGGCACACTGGGGTCAACGCGATGCTGATATAAAAGATCAATATGGTCGGTACGCAGTCTTTTAAGTGCTGCTTCTGTCACTTCCCGGATACGCTCGGGACGACTGTCTGCACCCAGAGTTGGCCTGCCATCTTTGAAACCGAATTTAGTGGCAATTACCACCTGACTGCGGAATGGCTCCAAAGCTTCTCCTAAAAGTTCCTCATTATCTAAAGGCCCGTATGCCTCGGCGGTATCAAAGAAAGTCACGCCTTGTTCAAATGCCGCTCTAATTAGTTTAATGCCATCCTGTTTTTCCGTTGCAGGTCCATACCCGAAACTTAAACCCATGCATCCTAAGCCTAAAGACGAGACTTCCAGTCCGCTCTTTCCTAAAAATCTTTTTTTCATATTTCCAATAATTTTTTTTGGGGAATAAATTATTATGTACCCGCTTAGCCCATGTAAAGTGTACCTATTTTTTTGACTGAATGGTATACAAATTGCGGTATTATCTACCAATATTGCTGTTTTGAAAGAAAGGGTCGATCGGAAGATGAATAATGTATTAATTTCAATTCAGACAATACAATCAATTTATGGATAATGAAATAAGGCGCTTCGAATCCGTTAATGACTACAATGTTTTTAATAACAATCCAACACTGCATCCGCTGGTAAGCGTTGTAGATGTGTCGAAGGCGACCCCGCGACAGGGGTCCCGAATGTATTTTGGATTTTACACCATTCTGCTAAAAGATGTCAAATGTGGTGATCTAATGTATGGGCGGGAGACCTATGATTACCAGGAAGGAACATTGGTTTTCCTTGCACCCGGCCAGGTAGCAGGCATGAACAGCAACGGAGAAACCTATCAGCCAAAAGGTTATGCATTGATTTTTCATCCTGATTTGATTCACGGCTCATCACTTGGAAAACACATCCAGGATTATAACTTTTTTGGTTATCAATCCAGTGAAGCGTTACATGTGTCAGAACAAGAAAGGCATATCGTCCTGGAATGTTTCGCAAAGATCAAATATGAACTGGAACATGCCATAGATAAGCACAGCAAAAGACTTATCGTATCCAATATTGAACTGTTTTTGGATTATTGTGTTCGTTTTTATGATCGTCAGTTTATTACCCGTGACAAAGCGCATGAAGGAATATTACAAAAGTTTGAAGCTATTCTAAATGGTTATTACCATTCGGATCAGCCGCAGCATATTGGTTTGCCATCAGTGGGGTATTGCGCTGGCGAATTGCATTTATCTTCCGGCTATTTTGGGGATCTGATAAAAAAGGAAACTGGAAAAACAGCACAGGAGTATATCCAATCGAAAATTATCGATATTGCAAAAGAAAAAATATTTGATACAGGCAAGTCTGTCAATCAAATTGCCTATGAATTGGGGTTTAAGTATCCCCAACATTTTACCCGTTTATTTAAACAACGTGTCGGACAAACCCCCAACGAATATAGAAGCAGCCTTAGCTGATTGCTCATTGATCATTTTTTATACTATATTTAATTTCAAATAATTAAATCAACAAATACTTTTTAAATCATTCATAAAACGGTTCGACATTTGTCCCCTCCGGTTCACGTCTGCTTCCAGTAAGGCTTTCAGCAGAAAACTGAGGGCTATTTTTTTTCTCGGTTGCGTAACATTTTGATAAACTTAATTCATATTCCCGGCTGGCTTGACGGGATTTCATTGTTCCTGTATACAGACACTCATTTACCAAATTAATTTTTGTGCATCTGCAACTGCGGATATATGTTTCATTTTGCCGGCACGGAACTCCCTATATAAACGGGATATGTCTTCTGTTGTGTCACCGATAAAAGGCCCATGTGATACAATGGGATCTCCCTGCGGTTCGCCTGAATAAAGAATAAATCTGGCTTCGCTTTCGTTGGTTGAAATCAAAAGCTCGCTTTCACCAGCAGAGTCGAATCTGTTGAGCCAGCCAACTTCATTTTGACTTAACGGCTTCTTATCTTCACCGATCAGCACGGTTCCTTCAAGTACATACAAAAATGTTGTGTAGGACGCCGGCAGGTTCAATTTGGCAAGTGCATTTGCTTTGGCTAAAATATCCGAGATAATTACCGGTGTATGGTTTTTAACCGGAGATGAGATGCCAGCCAGGCTCCCGCTGTATAATTTGATATCCAGACCATTTAAGGAAGTTTTTTGCACATGACCACCGCCAAGGGACTGAATGCGCGGCGTTGTCCATCTTTCTTCTTTTGAAAGGGTAAGCCAGAGTTGTAAAATTCTCAACTTGGTTTTCTTGGTGATCGTTTCCGTGTGTATGATTCCGCTACCGGCAGTCATCATTTCGAGATCTCCCGCCTTCATACCATGATTATTATCGCCTAGTTCGCCCTGGAGCAATAGCGTGACGGTTTCAAATCCAGCGTGCGGATGAGGTCCGCCCGCTGGACGATCATCTTCTTTATCCAGCATATCGTCCATGAGCAGTATAAAAGGATCCGTATCTGCAAAGTCGCCCTCTATCAGTGCACGGGCAATATGTCCTGCTCCCAGGAAACCGGGTTGATCGGCTGGTCTATATTGCTTAACCAAGGTTCTTTTATTCGTTGTCATAATCATTTATTTATGCGGCAACCAATACTTCTTTGACCAGCTGAATTTCGCTGATTATTTTCACTTCTTCCCCCAATATGGCGCCGCCTGTTTCTAAAATGCCATTGAAGTTAACACCCCACTGACTGCGTTTTATTTTTCCGGTGACGGTAAATCCTGCCCGAGTTCCTCCCCATGGATCCTTTGTTATACCACTATATTCCACATGCAGAATAACCGGATGTGTTACACTTCTTAAAGTCAGAGTTCCATGAATATCGAAGTTTTCATCGTCCAGTTTTTCTACGAGGGTTGAATCAAATAACATTTCAGGATGTTCATCAACAGAAAAGAAATCTGAATTCAGCAGGTGTGCATCGCGTTGCTCATTATTCGTGCTTATCGACTTCATGTCTGCATTCAGGTGAATTTTAGCAGTACTGAAATCCTCATGGTCCGTTTCTGCCTCTATCTTGAAATTCTTGAAGAATCCGGAAACGTTCGCAATCATCAGGTGCCTAATTTTAAATCCTAACTCACTGTGTTTCAGATCCAAACTCCATTTAGTCTTTGCCATATGTTTGATTTTTGTTTGTTAAGACCACAAAACTACCATACATTTACTATACAAAGTATAGGACTATACTATAGTATAGCGATATCGCTTTTAAAAGAAATGACATGATAGAAACGGATCATCAACTCAGTACCTGTATGAGCATCCTCAAACCGGTGCGAGATTCGCTGGACGTCCTGAATGGTAAATGGAAATTGCCGATCATCGTCGCACTGACCTTCGGAGAAAAACGTTTCACCGAAATCTCCAAGGAAGTGCATGGTATTACAGACCGCATGTTATCCAAAGAACTGCGTGATCTAGAATTGAATGGGCTCGTCCGGCGCAACATCGAAGAAAGCTATCCTGTAAAAGTCACCTATCAACTTACCGAACACAGTAAGTCGCTGCGGTCAGTCATCGATTCCTTAAAAGATTGGGGTATCCTACATAAACAAAGACTGGCGGAAGAATGCAGGGAATATAAAAAAGTAAAAAAGGTCCTGATAAAGTGAATGCCTCATCCTGAAGGTTACTTTTAGCTTAATGCGGCGGTCCAAACTGTCTCACTGGCTTCCCACAAAGTATATTCATGGCGTTCACACCAAAACTTAATATACCCATATTATCCGTATTCTGAAGGACGATGACCGTTTGTTTTGACTTCAGATTTCGTAAAAGAATTGTTGTCATGCCGGGGCTGCCGCCGTCATGGGAAACTATTTGTCCGCATGAATGATCGATGTCCACACCCCAACCTATCGCCTGGTAGATGGGCGCGTGTTCCAATTTGGCATTATTGCCATCAGGTAGTTTCACCACAGTATACATTTCTTCCTGCGAGGTTGCGCTCAGAATCTTATTGGTAAACAGCGCGTCAGAAAACAGTAAGATATCGGATCCAGAACTCACCATCAGTCCTGGACCAAAGACCGTTTGCCATGGACTTTCCAAAATTGTGCGCAAGGAGTCACTGGCTGCTAACGGTCCCGGACCGTTGGATACATAGTTGATTGCCCGTAGTGAGTCGGGGTGATGGATATAGGGCGAAAGCACATAAGAATGGAGCATCCCTGCGGGTTTGCAGATATTTTCCTGTAAATAGTCCGGAAAACTTTGCCCGGAAATTTTCTCCACTAGATTGGCAAGCAAGGCGTAACCCATACTGGAATAATGCCATTCCGCACCCGGTTTAGTAACCAGAGGACCAAATTGAATCAGCGCAGGAATGATATCCGAATTATTCAATGCACGCTTACTCTTTTCGCGGTACACTTCGTTGAAATCCGGCAAGCCCGAGGTATGAGAAAGAATCTGTCTTATCGTGATGTCAGGATATGGAAAAGCGGGCAGATATTTCACCAGTGGATCATCGAGTTGGATGCGTCCTTTTTCCGCCAATTGCATAACGGCGATAGCTGTAAATACTTTGGAAAGCGAAGCCAGCTGAAATCTAGTTTGTAAAGTAATCTTCTGCTGATCGCTAAGATCCGCATAGCCGGTCGCATTCTGATATATTATTTTATTGCCATCTGCCACGAGCACTACACCATTGAAATGATAACCCGGATCGCTGGTTACTGCCAGGAATAATTTGTCTAACTGGGCTGGCGTATTTTGGGCATTCAGGAGAGTGGAGGATAAGAGAATACAAGCGCTGACACGCAAACAAATTCGAAACAGGCGTTTCATGTTGGCTTTTTTTGATCTAATCTACGATTATATTCGTACTAATTAATCATTTAGGTCTTATCTTAACAATTAAACTTACCCATGTCAAGGGTAAACAGGGACTGGAAGTTAAAGTCGTCTTAGACGGAAACACAATTGGAATCCAGCAAACTGTGAAAATTGAATCGGGGGACTTGTCTGCAAATGAAGGACTGGATGCTTGAAAACTTAGGAAAATGTTAGGATTTTTTATTTATTGAAGTATTTCAATAAATGAGTATTATCTTTGCTTTCTAATGCTGTGAATATGGATGCGAAAAAAGCAGAAAAGATTTCAAAAGCGCTGGCTGACCCCAACCGTCTGACCATCCTGAAAGAAATTAAGAAGAGTAAACAATGCATGTATTGCGCCGATATCAACGAAAAGATCAACCTGGCCCAGCCGTCTATTGCCCATCATCTGAAGTTATTACTTGAAAGTGAATTAGTTACATCGGACAAAGAAGGCCGGAGCGTCCGCTATTACCTGAACAATAAACTGATGGATGAATACATCCAGTTCATTGAAGGATTAAAAAACTAAATTTTTTTTACCCTATTTATCGAAATACTTAAATATATCAATAACTTTGTGTAGTGTTTTTTGTTATCCTCTTGAAAACCCAGCTCTTTTGTATTGAATTATTTAAATAAATCTAATCACTCTCGGACAGGTTCCAGTTAAAATCACTTTATATGTCACAAAAAAAAGCATTTATTTATACGACCATCGTTTTTGGTCTCCTCACTTTGTTTTCCTACCTAGCCAACGCGCAACCATTGGCCGGGAGAGTAATTGGCGTCTGGTTAAGAGACGACAACTATATAAAAATAGAAATATTCAAAGCCGGTCCCCAGTATTTCGGCAGATTGATCGAAGGAAACCTTCTCTATGAAAATGATGGACTCACTTTAAAAAAAGATGAAAAAAATGCAATCGGGAGATTGCGCGGGAGGCAACTGAAGAATCTAATTGTTCTGACAAATTTTGATTATGAGGGTCGGATATACGACGGAACTTACTACGATTTTAAAACGGGGAAATGGTATAAATCGACTTTAAAGTTGCAGGGACAAAATGTTCTGAAGATTCGGGATTATACCGTTTTATCGCCATTCGGAAAAACGACGACCTGGACAAGAGTACAGTAAATGATAAAATGGCTGTGATTGCCGCTACAAAATATCCAGATGGGTCTGGTAACTTTATTTGACCAATGCTACTCCTTAATCCGAAGGTCGTAATGAAAATCAGTTAGCTCAAGGATTTTGAACTCTCGGGCATCGGGATGGGTCGGATTAAGTAAATAATTGTGCTCGCTGGTAATAATGGCCGATGGGATCTTGATAACGGCTGTTTTCGAAGATTTTATGATTGCGGAACCAAAATCTTTTGTAGAAGAAGGTGCGGGTGCCGATTTCCAATCTGAAGGCAATGCAGATTCTGGAATTTCTTCGATAGAAGCTGTTCCAGTCTCGATGGTAATAATACTCAATGCCGGGGGAATATGATCTGCTCCTGTGTTTACTGAATATTCCAATACAGCCAGGGCGCGTGACTCCGAAGAATATAAGCAAGCAATACCTGGATGATTCCACCTGCCTCCATATAACCGGGCTCCCTCACCGGTTAGGTCATTGGCAAATTTGGTTGGTGCAAGGCGATAGACAATCATGGCTTAAGAATAAACACCCCATTGAATTCTTCCAAGCAGATTCAGTACTTCTTCCCGTCCAAACTGGTTGTCCATTATGTCATAGGGGATTTTACCGCCAAGTGCCTTGTTGGGCGTATTCAGCCAACCATTGAGTTTGCCTTTATCCTGAAATACCTCCAGTCCCTGATTATACAAAGCATCTAAACCGATGATTCGCTCACTTTGAGCTGCCGAAAATTTTTGCTCTTGCTTCTTATTAATGAGTGTGGCTCGATTAATGGAAAGCACATTGGCCAACTTCTGGTAGTCCAACATCGTCTTCGCTTTCACCTCTTCCAGATATTTCTTGCTTACCCCCATTTTGGAAAGCTGCATTTTCTCCATCGGTGTTAACTTGGAAATCTTGGTGAAGTGATCAGAAGGGGTCGTCTTTTTGGGGACTGGCATAGTATATAATTATCTAATTTCAGGTATAAATATATACTATTTATTGGATATTTCCAAACTCATTCCAAGCGTAAGTCGGCTGCAGGATTCGCTAACACTGCCTCGCTAGCTTGGAAGCAACCGCATACTGGCTTTTTTAACATACATAAATTGATTGTCAAATACAGCCAAAACAAGTTCTGTGAGGTCTAGCAGTTATTTTAAACAAACGGCAATGGTAGACCGTTTTCTTCAGTCATTTTAAAAAACATACATGTCATCAACGTCATTCCCTTTTTCGGGATTTTCGAATATTTTCCAACAAAACAATGAATTTGAATGCATTAAAAAGCACCTCGTATCTGAAGAGTTAAAATCCCTTAAAATATTTATAAAGGAATAACAACTTCCAATACCGGGACTTGACATTGGCGATCCTATTGCTTACTTTAGTCACCGTGCACCGGATTAAGTTCAAATACAAAAACGCTACCCATAACGCTGTTGCCAGTAAATTTACTGCCAAAAAGCACCAGTGGTATTTAATCACTATTGGGGATCGTCCAAATTTCGTTATAGCCCAAGACGAGTTAAATCCTGTAGACAGCAAAACCGTTTGGCTTCAGGAGAATATACCGGGCGAAGTTGTTCATCCAAAAGAATTTATTCAGGCAGTAGGTTCTGGACTGGAAGCGGCGGGAATTCTTTGAACAATCATTTTTCAGGTCAGAAAAATGATTGTCAGATAAGTCGAATACCTGAATGTCTAAAATCATCAAGTCTAACATCATCGGTTGCAAGATCAGTAATCATTCCACTGATATCTTTAATATCACATATCTTATAATGTTCGGTCGTATTTAGATTTGAACTATTTACCAAAGCAAATGTCTTGTTTGCGTTTCTAAGCATACTTTGTTTTACTTCTCCATCATTTTGAAAAAACAGCACTGATGCCAAAGTCCTTTTGAAGAGCACAAGTACCCATAAAATAAAGATTGGCGATATATTGCTTTACCTCATTGCAAGTCTGACCGCCCGTATTAATAGCCGACTCACGATCGTGAATGCCGCCAAGTATAATAAGTTCTATATCCTTAAATTTTGAAATGATTGGAACCAGCGCCATATTATTTGTAACAAGCCTGAAACTGGAGTCGGAAGGCAGATGAGAGGCGATTGCACAAATGGTAGAACCTCCATCCATAAAAATCGTAAGCCCCTTTTTAATCAGCTGTTGCGCCTTTAAAGCAATTAATTCTTTTTCTTCGGTTAAATAGTGCGTGCGATCTTGGAAACTGAATGGATTCTTAGAAACGGAAATCGCACCTCTCCTAACTTTTAATAACAAACCGTTGCTGTGGAGCGTCTCAATATCTCTCCTCACCGTATCTTCAGAAATATCTAAATCCTTTGCCAAATTTTCATAAAAGACCTTGCCGCTTTTCTTTATAACTTTAAGAATATGATTAAACCGTTCCTCTTTCAACATTTTAGTTGGGTTAAAATATTTAGTTCCTTGTTCTTATATCAGGCCTAATGCTTGCAATTCATATCTCAAGTTTGTTTTTTCCTGCACATGAATCGTTTCGAACCCCATTTCTTTTGCCGCTTTAATGTTACCCACATTATCGTCAATAAACAATGAGTTTTTTGCTTCCAAATGATACCGATCTAGAATTAGTTCAAAAATCTTCTTATCCGGCTTTATCAGTTTTTCTTCTCCAGAAATGACAATCCCATCAAATAATTTAAAGAATGAGAATCGATTGAAAACGATCGGAAAGGTTTCAGCCGACCAGTTTGTCAACCCATAAAGTTTATATTTCTCCTTCAGTATTTTTAAAATTGTCACATTTTGTGCAATGCAACCTTTTATCATTTTCTCCCATTGATCATAAAATAATTTGATTTTTACGGAGTGTTCCGGGAATTTGTCTTGTAGGATCCTCGTTGCCTCTGCTAGAGATCGTCCCTTATCCTGCTGAAGATTCCAATCTTCCGTACAAACGCTGCTTAGAAAATACTCCATTTCTGAAATTTCTTCAAATTCATCCTGATACATATATCTCGGATTCCAGTCTATCAAGACTCCCCCAAAATCAAATATGATTGTATTTATATTGTTCATTTATCAGGCTGAAATTTCCAGTATATTTCCTTCAGGATCTAGGACAACCGTTTCATAATAACCATCACCCGTTGTTCTCGGTTCGCTAAAAATGGTAAAATTGTCGTTTCTTATGCGCTCTGTCAGTTCATTCACTTTTTCTTTTCCTCCGACAGATATTGCGAAATGAGCGATACCCATATTAAATCCTCGCTTACTGTTGTCAGAAATGATATCCGGTCGCATCATCAACTCCAATCTTGTTTTACCATCTCCGAAATAAATAAAATAAGCCTCGAACCGAGTTTTTGGATTGACATATTTCTCCCCTGAACTCGTATCGAAATATTTCAGGTAAAAACTTCTCATGAGCTCCAAATCCTGTACCCAGAGACCGAGATGTTCAATTTTCATAATATCACTGGTTAAATATATAAAGCCTATTGTGCGACGATCTTTCCTTGCATCGTTCCCCAATGCCCTGGAAAACTGCATATAAAATCATAAACGCCTGCTTTGGGAATAACAAACTCCACCTGATCTGAATCACCACCGCTCACCAATCTTGTATGTGCAATAATTAATGAATCCAATGAAGATGGAACATATTGTTCGGTTTTTGCATTGCGCGCTACATCCGCAAAATCGGCAATGTCAACACCGTTCTTTAAGATCACAACATTGTGAGCCATTGAAGTAGCGGATTTTGCACCGGTATTTTTAAAAATGAGGATGATTTTTTTCCCGGCCCTGACCTTGAATAACTCCTTATCGTAGCGCATATTCTCATTTGCTTTCAGTTGAACGCTATCAGTAAATTCAAGTTTCTCAATTCCGGGAACAGATGTTTCTGCGTTTCCAGGCGAACGAGTCGTTTGGGAACTGTCTTTTTGATTATCCTTATTTTGTTCGCCTTGACCACAGGACGACACAATGATGATAATTGCGAAAACAAATAAATAAATCTTCTTCATTCAAGTTTAATTAATCGATTCCGTCTTCTATAATTTTTTGATCTTCATATCCCTGAATGAGACGCCACTTGTCCAGTCCTGAACTGCTATATGTCCTTTGAAATATATTCCAAATTCAGGGTAGTGGCTCAAAGAACTTGCCGCTACCGATTTCTTCCATTCGTCGCTTTTCATATCCACTTGAACAGTTTGTACACCATTCAGCCAGAAAGTAAGCTTACCATTCTGCTGTTCAATACGGGACTGGTTCCACTCACCGGAATTTGGGATGGTCTTACTTGTATTTGGGATAACCCCGAAGATGGCAGCGGCTTTATGGGAGGAATCCCTGAGATAGTCGGGCTCTACATTTCTATCATCCAACAACTGATATTCAGGACCGGTGGAAAAAGTAGTCCCCAGGTCCGGCCTTTCCTGTACGTTAATAAAAACACCACTATTGCCGGCATGAGAAATTTTCCATTCAAATGTCATATCAAAATTTTCATACTCTTCATCCGTCACGAGATCCCCATGTTTTACATTCTTAGCGTGTGGATTGCATATAAGGTTACCGCTGTCCACGGACCAGGCTGAAAGGATGGTGCCCCTATTAAATAGATGCCATCCATTCATGGTCTTTCCATCAAAGAGGAGGACCCATCCATCTTTTTTTTCCTGTTCAGAAATTGTATTGTGCTGTTGGGAATGACTTGAGCATGCAGAAATAAAGAATGTACAAAACCCAACTACACAAATGCTAAAAATATTAATCCCCCTTTTCATAATTGACTTATTTATTAATTAATCTCGGCAGGATAACCGTCGCCGATTTTATGCAATATTATGCAATTTTGCATATATTTGCATTTCGTCTACAATTTTATAAAAAATAAATGATTTCGATAAAACCCTTAATTAAGATACTGGGCATATAGAAGGTCACATAGGTTTAATATATTAAAACCTCGTCTCTTTGGTTTAAGAAACGAGGTTTTGATGTTTATCACTTGTCATTGTTGCTTAGAAACTGAAACGCTTTTCGCTGCTTCAATAATTACCGAATCCACTTTTCCCGGTTGTGAAATATATACAGCAGGACTTCCTTTAATTTCTGTCGGCTCTGTGTTTGAACGGGTATATTTTTTACGCTGAATGTCCGGAACGATACTTTTTATCGTCAGTAATGATGGGTTTTTAATTTGAATTTGCGGATAATTTTGGTTACTAAAATGATTTACCTAGTTCATTTTTATCCATTTGTCTTCTATTCCCAGTGGAAACATTAAACGTGCAACCAGGGCTGTCCACCCTGTTTGATGAGAAGCCCCAACACCACGTCCGTTATCGCCATGGAAGTATTCATAAAACAAAATATAATCCCTGAAATGGGGATCCGTCTGAAACTTATCATTGTCGCCAAAAACCGGTCGACGACCATTGTCATCCCGTAAAAAAATATGCGTCAGTCGAACGGCCAATTCTTTTACTACTTCAAACAAGGTCAGATATATTCCAGAGCGTGTTGGATATTCCACCTTAAAATCGTCACCATAATACTGGTAAAATCTCCTGAGCGATTCCAGAATGAGATAATTCACTGGCATCCAAATGGGCCCTCGCCAGTTTGAGTTTCCACCAAACATGGTACTGTTGCCTTCACCCGGAACATAGTCAACTGTGTGCGTCTCACCACGAAGGAATATTTCGAAAGGGTGGCTCTGGTATGATTTACTTAAACCCCTAACGCCAAAATCAGAAAGGAATTCTGTTTCATCGAGCATTCGGATAAGTATTTTCGTAAGGCGTTCTCCCCGCAACAATGAGAGCAGATGTTTTGCGCCCGAGCTTTTTTCATGCCATCTGGAAACCAGGGATGCTAGGTCCGGTCGGTTATCCAAAAACCAGTTGAGGCGTTCAACAAATTCCGTTTGCTCCAGAAAAACATCGTCTTCCAATACCTCTACTGCAAACATCGGTATCAGTCCCACCAGGGAGCGGAGTTTCAGTTTCATGGATCTTCCATCATCTGTATAGAGCATATCGTAGTAAAACTGATCTTCGTCGTCCCACAGACTTTCTTTATTTACGCCACTATGCCACATTGCCTCCGCTATAAATAAAAAGTGTTCAAAGAATTTTGTTGCCATGGCTTGATACACTTTATTTTCCTTGGCAAGTTCAAGCGCTATACGCATCATATTTAAAGAGAACATGGCCATCCAGCTCGTGCCGTCTGATTGCGCCATCGTCACCCCCGCTGGCATTTTGAAATTGCGGTCAAACGCGCCAATATTATCCAGGCCTAAAAATCCGCCCTCAAAGAGATTGTTGTTGTTGCTATCCTTTCTGTTTACCCACCAATTAAAATTCAGAAGTAGTTTATGAAAGATCGATTCCAGGAATTCGCGGTCGGGTTTCGTTTTATGGAATCTTTGCTCTGAACGGTAGACACGCCATGCCGCCCAGGCGTGCACAGGCGGGTTTACATCGCTAAAATTCCATTCATAAGCGGGTAACTGGCCGTTCGGATGCATGTACCATTCTTTGGTCAGTAACAACAGTTGCTTTTTTGCAAAAGCGGGATCCACCGGTATGTAGGCCACTGCATGAAAGGCCAAGTCCCAGGCTGCATACCAGGGATACTCCCATTTATCCGGCATACTGATAATATCTGCATTATTCAAATGCTTCCATTCATGATTTCTTCCTCGAAGTCGCTGAGCCGGAGGAGGCGGACTGCCCGGATCTCCCAGCAGCCATTCCCGCACATTGAGATGGTAAAATTGTTTGCTCCAAAGCAAACCTGCATAGGCCTGGCGCTGTACCAGACAGGCATCTGTAGATGGATTGTCCTTTTGAAGATCGGAATAAAAATCATCGGCTCCTTGTTTGCGTGAAGCGAAAATCATTTCAAAATCGGCGAATGGATTTTGATTTTCGTATTTGTGCAAACGGAGGCTTATGGAATGAGATTGTCTGGCATTTATGGTAATTTCATAACTGGCAGAAGCTTTGGTACCTACCAAATCCGGGCAAATGGCAGTTACGTCCTTATGGACAATGTAGTTGTTTATTCCGTCTTTAAAATAACTGCCTGGCCCCTTTACACCATACAATCGTTTTGCGTTGGTTTCATTCTCTGTAAACAAAAGTGCAGGGTTGTCTTTACAGCTTAAAAAATAATCTCCGAGATCCTTATGATTTAAGCGAATGGAAGTTGACCCAAACGATCCCATCTGAGGTTTATAGGCGTCCATTCCCCAGGACCAGGTATTGCGAAACCATATGGTTGGCAATACATTCAGTGATGCATCTTCATTACTGCGATTATGAACCGTGATCAGAACCAGTATATCCTCTTCATTTTTCTTCGCATATTCAATAAATACGTCGAAATATTGGTCTTTTTCAAAAATACCGGTGTCGATTAACTCGTACTCCCTATCTGTTTTGGAGCGGTGTCTGCTTTCGTCAACCAATTGCTGGTAGGGAAATTCACTCTGCGGATATTTATACAACATTTTCATGTAGTCATGCCGGGGGGTACTATCCAGGTAATAATAATATTCTTTTACGTCTTCACCGTGATTGCCTTCATTCCCCGTAAGTCCGAAATACCGTTCTTTTAGAATTGGATCCTTTTTATTCCACAAGGCGATTGCAAAACAAAGCAGTTGCTTATCATCACAGATTCCGCCAATTCCTTCTTCGCCCCAACGATAGGCTTTGCTCCTGGCCATATCATGGGTTACAGCCTCCCAGGCTGATCCATCGGCACTGTAGTCTTCACGAACTGTTCCCCATTGGCGATCAGTTAGATATGGCCCCCATTTGTACCACAAACTTTCGGCGTCTCTTTCCATGATTAAGATTTTTCAACTAACCGTTCATACCTCGGTAATTGAAACCATTTATTCGCATACGGTTTTATTAAGGCCAGTGCTTCCGACGGTCCCCAGGTTCCTGCTTTATAAAAATGCAATTTCTTTTTAGGGTATTTCGACCAGGCGTTCAAAATCGGCATTACAACTTTCCACGCTTCTTCTACCTGGTCGGCACGCATAAATAAAGTAGGATCTCCTTCGAGAACATCAAGCAGCAATGCCTCGTATGCCTCCGGTAGGGACTCGGAATAGGCCTCTTGGTAAGTAAAATCCATGTCAACCGCCTGTAATTTCATTTCCAGTCCAGGTACCTTACTTTCAAAAAGCAGGCTGATCTCCAGTTCGGGTTGAATGCTGATGACCAGTCGATTAGGTACAACATCAGTTTTAAATATTTTATTAGGAGAATCTTTAAACTGAATAACAATTACCGATACTTGTTTTGGCAGGGATTTTCCCGTGGTAAGGATAAAAGGGACATCCCGCCAGCGTTTATTGTCAACAAAAAATTTGGCAGCTACAAATGTTTCCGTTGTCGATCCAGGCGCTACTTGTTCTTCCTGCCTGTAACCAGGACTCGGCTTCCCATTTATTGCTCCTGCAGTATATTGGCCACGTACAACACTTTTAAACACGTCTTTTTCTCCAAGTACACGTATATTTTTTAATACTTTGGTTTTAGCGTCCCGAATCAATTCGGCTTTATAAGCGGATGGTGCATCCATGGCGACGATGCATAACAATTGCAACAGATGATTTTGAATCATATCCCTCAAAGCACCGCTCCCATCATAATAACCCCCTCTTTTTCCAACACCCACTTGTTCACCCACGCTGATTTGCACGTGGTCAATATATTTATTATTCCAAAGTGGTTCAAAAACATAGTTGGCAAACCGAAATGCCATGATATTTTGAACTGTTTCTTTGCCGAGATAATGATCTATCCGGTAAATCTGCTTCTCATAGAAACGTTTGGCTAAAAATATATTTAGTTTCTTCGCTGTCTCAAGATTGGTTCCGAATGGCTTTTCAATTACGATACGATCCAGCAAAGGTCTCATGCAGATTTTATTTTTGTACAAACCATCCGCAATGGTTTCTATAAATCGGGGAGCTGTGGCGAAATAGAACATTCTTATGCCCCGCCGTTGGTTTTGAATATCATAGTTATCAGCATGTTCCCGGAGTTTGCTGAAAGTACTACCCTCCAGGAAATCACCCTGTAAATAAAAGAGTTTCGAGGAAAACTCGTTCCAGAGGGTTATTTCCGCGACTCCGGTGCGACTGAACTCATTTACCCCATCCAGAAGATTTTTCTTAAAGGCAGCCAACTCAGTAGCCATAAAATCGACACAGTAAATTTCAAAAATTACGGGTAATTGGTGTTCGATAAACAAATTATATAATGCCGGAATCAGTTTACGTCGGGTGAGGTCTCCACTAGCACCGAAAATAGTAATGAATACGGGTGAATGAATTTTATGTTTCTTCATAAATCTTAAATTACCTTCTCAATAACTATGTGAAACAACAATTTTTACTACCTATTACTTGCAGGTATTTAAAAAATGCTCATGCCGGTTCAGTTGTCTTCTGGGGTAGGAAAAAAACTCGTTGTTTTCAAATTATACCTTCCTGTAAGTTACTTACACAAACGTAATAATGTTAATCGGTTGCTAACACTTAGATTTAATATATATTTCAACCCAATTCAACCAGAATCGCAGATTCTATTCAGAGAAACGGGGGAATTTTTTATTAAGGCGAAATTTACTTTTAAAATCTTATGAATAGAAAAGAAGCCGTTGAACAGAGCAAAGAATCTGAGAAGATTCTCCATGAATGCAAATCACCGGCACAAAAAACACAACCCCCACTATTGGCGTAAATAACATATAAATTGGGTTTAAGCGAAACAGGTACAACCCGCTCGAGAATTTATGCGGCTCTTAAACACTTAACCCGATTGGCAACCGGCCATACAGAAAGCCCAAAACATTCAGCATTGAAGAGTACAGTAACGACGAACAATTCTAAAGGCGGTTTAAAATAGTTTTTATCATGCTAAAATGGCTCTAAGCGAACATCCAGTAAAAGATTAGCAGTCTTATATAGTTTTGATTATCATGCAATTAAGAAAGTATTTTCGTCACTTTCTCGTGTTTTCCATACAAAACCCGAGTATAAACAGAGCTTTCCTCTCGAAATCGTTTCGCTATATTTATATCCCAGGAGCAGAAACGCAGTCTTCCATCGAACAGTCACTGTATCAATACCGCACATCAGTGACCAATATACATTTACAAGAAATTGACCAGCAGCCTTATAACAACCTGGCACCCGTTTAGCCCTTTTCAAACAATCCATTTCGATTGTTTATTTGCATAATGCTTACTATATGTTCAAAAATTATATCAAAACAGCGTTCCGTAACCTTTTAAAAAGCAAATTTTATTCCTCCATAAATATTTTCGGACTGGCAGTAGGCTTGTCAACTTGCCTGCTGATCCTATTATATGTAAAAGATGAACTGAGTTTTGACAAATACAACACGAAGGCAGATAGAATCTACCGCGTCAATAACGAAATTAAATTTGGGAATAACCATATGGATCTGGCAGTTGCCGCTGCTTTACAGGGCTCCGCTATGGTCCGGGAAATACCGCAAGTGGAACAATATACGCGCATTCGCTGGTATGGCGGTTTTCTCATAAAAAAGGGTAATGAAAATGTACAGGAAAACCGCGTTGGTTATGCTGACTCTACATTATTTGAGGTTTTTACGCTACCGGTAATTTCTGGCAATCCGAAAACCGCTCTAAAAGAGTATCATTCGCTGGTCATCACAGAATCGATGGCAAATAAATATTTCAATAGCACTGATGTTGTTGGAAAAACCGTGCTTATTAATGATACTGGTAATTATAAAATCACAGCTGTAATCAAAGACATCCCTAAACAATCTCATTTCAATTTTGATTTTTTCGTGCCCATGCTGGAAAATTCAGGAAGCAGTGATGACAACTGGTTAAGCGAAAACTGGAGCACTTATATTCTTTTGAAGCAGAATACGGATATAAACCAAGTGGAATCACAACTGAATCCCTTCATGGATAAACATGTTGGTCCGCAACTAAAGAGCGTCATTAACCAAAGCCTGGAAGATTTTAAGAAATCAGGTGGATATATCCGAGCTAGCCTCACCCCGCTGACGGCCATTCATCTTCACTCCAATAAATTGGCCGAGTTGGATGGCAATGGCAATGCTGAATTTGTATATATTTTTTCAGGCATCGCCTTTTTAATTTTGATAATTGCCTGCGTAAACTTCATGAATCTTTCAACAGCCCGTTCATCGAACCGGGCAAAAGAAGTGGGTGTACGAAAGGTGCTGGGCTCCCTTAAAATTAGTCTCATATACCAATTTTTAACTGAATCCCTGTTGATCAGTTTAATTGCGCTGATTTTTTCTATGGTTATCTCTTGGCTTTTACTACCTTATTTTAACCAGCTTGCCGGAAAAAATATCCAATCATTTGTCTTGTTTCAACCCAACATGCTGTTTTGGCTGGTTATCCTGATGCTGGTTGTGGGCCTGCTGGCAGGCAGTTATCCCGCCTTTTTCCTCTCATCCTTTCAACCAATTGAAGTATTAAAGGGCAAACTAGCTGGTGGATTTAAAAGATCCTGGCTGCGCAGTTCCCTGGTAGTTTTTCAATTTATCATTTCCATCGTCCTGATATTTGGCACTGTTGTTATCTACAACCAACTCAATTATATACACAACAAAGACATCGGGTTTAACCGCAATCAAATCATTACGATAAACAATACCGATGCATTAAGAGATCAGGCTACAACACTTAAAAATGAAATGCTGCAAATCAGTGGCATCCAAAATGCCACGATGACCGGTTTTCTTCCTGTCAACGGCAATAGAAATAATAATTCCTACTTCACTTCGACAGCGTTGGATCCCAATTCTGGAATGTCTATGCAAAGTTGGTCTGTCGATGAAAATTATGTCCCCACCCTGGAGATCAAAATAATAGAAGGAAGAAATTTTTCACCTCAATTCCCTACCGATTCTACCGGTATTGTTATCAATGAAGCTGCCGCAAAATTTCTTGGCACCAAGGACCTCCTTAATAAAAAACTTTACAGCATCACCGACATAAAGACCAGGAAATTAAATGAATACCATATTATCGGGGTTATGAAGAGTTTCAACTTCAGTTCCCTGCGCGATGTAGTCACCCCTCTAGCACTGTTTCTGGGAAAGGACAATGGAAATATATCCGCGCGTATCCGTACAACCGACATTCCCAACGTAATTGCGCAGATAAAAAATAAATGGAAAGCCATTTCACCTGCACAACCTTTCGACTATTCCTTTATGGATGAGGATTTCAATAAACTTTATACAACCGAACAAAGAATGGGACAGATTTTTATCGCATTCGCCATACTCGCTATCGTGATTGCCTGCCTTGGTTTATTCGGATTGGTTACTTACGCGGCTGAGCAGCGAATAAAAGAAATAGGCATCAGAAAGGTTTTGGGAGCAAACATTCCCAACATTGTGTCCATGATTTCAAAGGATTTCCTGAAACTTGTATTTATTGCATCTCTAATTGCTTTTCCACTGGCCTGGTGGGCAATGAATCATTGGTTACAGGACTTCGTCTATCGAATAAATATTCACTGGTGGGTTTTTGCATTTTCCGGTATCACAACTCTCATGATTGCTTTATTCACTATAAGCTTTCAGGCAGTGAAGGCGGCTATTGCAAATCCGGTAAAAAGTCTGAGAACAGAATGAAAATACTTGGCAGGAGTTGATTGTTAATAAAATATTTAAGCGGTCATTGATATCTAATAAACGGTCATTGATATCTAAGCCAAATATTAGACGGTACTGCTAAACAAAATGGTAACTTCTTCTGCTTGCAGATGATTTAAGAAATGCGCCGAAATTATTGCTATTATTTCAATATATGCTTAGTTCAGTCATGTGGTCCGAGATCGGTTATTCCTTTTTCATCGACTTCTAACGATCTCCATCAGGAAATTCGAGGAAAAATCCTTCCAAAGGCAAACTCAAAAAACTAACTGCATTCAAAAATTCCCTTTCTATTCTATTTTTTTAATGTTCCAATCTTCCCATCCATATTAACATATTGCCCATTCTTAAGTTTTTTAGAAGTGCCATCGGACATGGTGATTTTACCATCCGGAAATACGGTAGAACCGTTATCTAATTTTATTGGACTGCTTAAGGTTGTGGTATCGCCATATTTCACAACCAGGGCCAATCCATTTTTCATCAAAATACACTCTTTCTTCATTTTGTTTGATTGGGAAATATCAGGGATGGATGATTTATTCGAACTACTGTCCTGGCTGGCTGCTTCAAGGGAGAATACACACAAGACGATCAGAAACAATATATTTTTCATATAATAAATTTTAATCTGACCACGAATAAACAACAAGAATCCAAAAGCATTTTGCAAAACATATGCCTCCAATTCTTTTTATTCCCATCAAAGCCAAAACACCTTAAAAGGGGTAATATATACCACATTAATGGTTGTTTTAACCGATATTAAACGGTATTTGATTTGATGTAATTATGAAAAGAAATACTATGTGGAATCTACAAATCAAAACGGAAGATCTGGTAGATACAAAGTCTTATGAGACCATTGATTTCCCGCAATCATTTCTTGCTTTTAATCCCATTTTATTCAAAAACAATGGAAAATATTGCTGCTTATTAGGTCCAGATATCCAGAAAGGCATTTTCGGATTTGGTGATTCACCCAATTCAGCCATTTTTGCATGGGATTTAGAATTTAAAAAAAGGTTAATGCGACATACCAAAAATGATCAAGTAGTTCAATTTGTTTATTATAAAATTGGAATCTTAAAAAAACATTCACACGTCTGAAACCCTTTAAGAAAATAAAATGAAGTTAATGGTCTTAGGAGCAACTGGACTTACAGGTAGAATCCTGGTTAATCAGGCGTTAAGGGAAGGTCATCAGGTAAAGGCAATCGTAAGAGATTCAAAAAAGCTTGTTGTCAAAAGTGAGCTTCTGCAAATTCAGGTTGCGGACATCTTGAATGAAAGGCAATTAACAACAGAGTTAATAAATCAAGATGTCGTTTTAAGTACACTCGGGACGGGTCGCAATCTTCATTCTGACATTATATCCAGGGTGATGCCTGTACTGATAGCTTCCATGTACAACGCTAAAATTAAACGATTGATCTTCCTTTCGTCCTTTGGGGTAGGTGAAACTATAAAAGACGCTTCCCTTTTCAGTAAAGTTATATTTAAGCTTTTTCTGAACGATATTTTGAAGGATAAACACAAAGCCGATGAGTTACTAAAGCAAAGTACACTAGACTATACCCTGGTTTATCCAACACGCCTGACCAATGAAAGGCAAAGAGGTCAATTTAAGGTCGGTGAAAAAATACCTCTTCCCTTCTCTCCGAAAATTTCTAGGGAAGATGTTGCCGCCTTCATGTTGGATCAAGTAAAAGAAAACAGGTGGATAAGGAAAACTGTCGTTATAAGCGATTAATTTATTTGGCGTCCTATTCATTGAAATTGTCTTTACCAGGAATTCTCCAAAATGTCTTGTGCTCAAATAAAATTTTTTTATATACAGATCTATGTGATTGAGTCCATGGCTGGAATGATTTTTATACTATTATTCATTAATTAGGGCATATGCTCAAAAATCATTTTCTAAAAGCCTATCTGGTATTTGCCATTGCTGCCGCCTTGATATATTGCATTCCGGTTTATTTCTTCATTCGATACGCTGACTATACCCGGTCGGCTTTGCTTTACGTGGGAAATTTCTTGTTTATGGGTGTTGTAGGCACCTTTTTATTTTATTTTCGCTCAAAAGGACCTATTCTAAAAATGATGGGTATGATCGGAGCGGGTCAAATTCAGGTATTGAGATCTGTAACCTGTGCGTTTATAGCATCCTTTGTGCTATTGGTTGTTTTTAAAGGACTATTTGCAAACGAACCTGGTGGAAAATATTTGATTAATGAGCCAGCCAATACCATTCATGATAAAACCAATGGCCTGGATTTTATGGTCTTGGTTAATTCGGTGGTTGGTAATTTCCTTACTGGATCTTTTATAGTAATTATTCTTGCCGCCTCGCTGAGCGGAAAGTTGAAAAGAAAAAACCGATCGACAATATTGTAGATACCTGCAAGTTAGGTCGTAACTGAAGCTGCCGATTTCTTTGATCTAAGGGCAACACTCTTCAAACGGCAATACAACGATATGGGAATGCAACCGCATGTTGGCTCGATTTTTCCAATGTACATCTTATGAAAATCGGTAAAATCCCCACAACCTATAAGGAGTTTGTCAATGTAGTCATCGAAACACCCCGGAACTGTCCGAACAAATTTGACTACGATCCTAAATTGGATGTTTTTACTTTGAGCAAAACCTTGCCAATGGGTACAGTCTTTCCTTTTGATTTCGGATTCATCCCTCAGACCATCGGCCAGGATGGCGATCCTTTGGACGTGCTGGTAATCATGGAGGAGCCCGCTTATCCCGGTTGCCTGATCCATACCCGGCTTTTGGGAGTTTTGGAGGCCAAACAAGAAGACAAAACCGGAAAAAAAATACGTAACGACCGGCTGGTGGCTGTTTCCAATTGTTCTGTATTATACGGAAACATCAAAAATATTGACGAATTAAACAAGAGCATGGTCAAGGAAATTGAAAATTTCTTCGTGGATTATAACAAACACGAGGGGAAAAAATTCCACCCGTTGGGATGGAAGGGAGTTAAAACAGCCTTGAAGCTTATCAAAACTGCAAAACCACGCTAGTTTTTTGGCACAAAAGACTGCCTTACTCGTTGGATTCAGAAATGTTGTAGGCGATCGTTCCTTACTTCATAGCTGGTTCTATTTATAGTACTGCCATTCATAGCCTTCTACTTTTCTCAGCCAATAACCATCGGAAAATCTGGGCTTGGTTGTTTCAGCCATCCTTAATATTGAATCTGTAAAACCGTCAAAGGTCTTTTTTATTCATGCCGTTTCCATGTTTTTTAGATGAGAGAGACTTTGATTCTCAAATAATTATCAGATTCCAACTGAAAAAAATCATCCTTTAGAGTATTCTGTTCATCCGAATTTTAAAACCCGGTGACTTACCGGAATCCCGAGTGAGGCAAGATCATATTGAGGGATAATCCTATTTGGTCATGCAATTTTTGGCGCCATATTCCAGGAATATTAGATATTTACTGGATGCAACGCCGGTCCTTCCTTAAAAATGCCGCATTCGGGGTGGTAGCAGTAAGCACTTCCGGACTTATTCACTTTGACGGAGAGCGGTATGTGGGCGATTGTGAAACCACAACGGATATCATCGGACCTTTCTACAGGCCCAACGCACCGCTGAAAACCAATTTTATCATTCCTGGTGATCCTGGCGTGCCGGTGGAACTAAGCGGTATCGTACGTCATGGTGATTGTATGACCCCATACAAAAAAGCTAAAATTGAATTGTGGCACTGTGCCAACAATGGCTTGTATGACAATGACTCAGAAGAATACCGATATCGTGGCATGACGTTTACCGATGAAGAAGGCCGGTATCTTTTTACTACCATTTTACCCGTCCCATACAATGCGGCAGGCGGACCGATGCGTCCAGCTCATTTTCATCTTATGATCACTGCCACGGGCTATCAGCCATTGATCACTCAACTTTATTTTACAAGTGACCCTTATATAGATAAGGATCCGTTTTCTATGGCACCCGCAGCCAAAAAGCGAATATTAATGATCGGGTCAACCCCGGACGGAAAGAAAAAAGTAGTGTATGACATCAACATGGCAGAAAAACTCGATGTGGAACCCGCATCACTGGAAAAATTGGCTGGAAATTATACCTGCCAGGAGCAGGAAGAGATTACCTCATCCATATTTGTCTGGAACAAGCGACTTTGGGAGAATACTGTATACGGCAAGAAACTTGATCCATTCGGCCGTCCTCTTGACTATATTGGCAATAATACTTTTCAATCCCCCGGCCAACCGGTTTCCATGAGCAATACCTGTCAATTTGAAATCAGCGAGTCAGGATCGGTCAAATACACCCAAACCATCATCAATGCCAAAGGGAACAAGTACGTATTCACATTTGTAAAAAAGGGGTAGTTGGAATCATCACACCCCCACCCACTGCATTTACCATCCACCATGTCCATTTCTAACGATATCCCTCATAACTTCCAATCGAAAATAGTTACCTATTAAGCGGTAGGCAAAGATTATATAAACACAAATACAGGGATACCTTACCGTTCAGATATCTTATTTTATTAGCGATTGTAGTCATCGTTTATACCTTCTCCGCGCAGGATTTTCTCTATACACTTGGTCACCCTTGACTCTCGAGTCCTGGATTGCTTGGGTGCAGAAAAATATAAAATGTAGGCTCTTTGCCTACCTGGGGTTAATGCTTCAAATGCCTTCTTCAAGGAAGGAGCTTTCTCTAATTCCTTTTGAAATTCCTCCGGAATGGTGGGTTTGGTCCTCGCTTTGGAGTCCAGATTCAAACCAGCTTTTTCCACCTCAATGGCTTCATAGATATAGGCTTTTAAGATAGTAGC
This sequence comes from Bacteroidota bacterium, assembly GCA_013289175.1. Taxonomy (GTDB): domain Bacteria; phylum Bacteroidota; class Bacteroidia; order Chitinophagales; family Chitinophagaceae; genus Puia. Next base: position 27,129 of record JABDAN010000004.1, on the reverse strand, counting down.
CATTTTAACGATATCTCGAACTTGGGTAAACCGAATCAGGCGCACCGTTTGTGTATGCTCTCCAGGTTTGATTAATAAACCGTGGGCATCTTCTAGCATGACCCCTTTAAAAAAACTGAGCACACAGCATTTTTTTAATTCACCTATTGCAACGATGTTTTTGTTCTGAAAAGTATAACAAGGAACAGCCCATTTCAATTCTTCGCTAAGTCCACAATCCAAAATGATCATTCTCAATTTCTCCAATTCTTCTTGCCATCTTTTGGCTTTACTCAAAAAGGCATCAACTTTGGTATTCATTTCGTTCATATACTGAATAGTTAACAATGATTGATCCAAATGCAGACGTCTAGTACCCATCCGGTTTGTTTAGGCCTCCCAAAAAATATTGATAACCAAAACTATCTATAAAGTGAACCAAAAAATATTTATCTAAAAAATATATGAATTTTCAACGGCAAAGCCCAGTGAACAAAACAAAAAAAAACGGCATGAATGCATGCCGTTTTCTGAAAAAATCTAAAATAATTTACTTTTTAGTTGCCGCATTGATGGGAGCCCGGTCCAAAAATTGAACCACGCGGTCAATTTTATCATTGGCATCAAAGTGAGCAGCCGTATGGATCCACTGAGCCATTCTCTTGCCGGTTTTGTATTTAGCTTGTGTGAGGTACCAACTCAATACCCAATTTCCGGGTGCTTGGGCTGCCGACTGTGGTTGATTCACTTTAACCGCCAACCAGATATCCTGGCTGAAATTGATGGAATCAATCACCTCTCCTCTTCTTTTTTTCCAATAAGCTGTAATGGCTGGTTTTCCGACAATACTATCTCCATTATTCCAAATGTAAACAGCATTGTCAGCGAAGCTACTCATCCAGGCATCTATATTGCCAGACGACAAGGACGCATTTCCCATTTTACCAATCTCGATATACTTGGCATCTGCAAATTCTGTGGCTTGTGGTTTAGCGGGTGCTGCAACAGCCGAATCGGTGGTTATTGCTGCTTTGTCTTCGGTCTTTTGATTCGTACAGGCAAATAGTAAAGAAATGGCAGAAGCCATGGCAATCGTTTTTTTCATGCTTGAAATTTTTAAAGGTTTTTTAAAATGTATAGGGTAAAGAAGGGGGTTGACGGCAGGCAGGATTCGGAATAAAAGTAGGCATTTAAGGTATGATCAAAAGAATTATTTATACTATTTTAATTCCCTTTCTTGGGCCATTTAACCGAATGACGCCCGTTTGTCTGGCCAGGGTAGGGTCTGGTCATCCCCTCAATTAATGTGTCCTTGTTAATAGGTGCATAAATCGGGGGTTAATGAGCAATCCGTCAATCAGGTTATCCTATTTTATGGGGTCATTCAAGTCGAATAAGTTGCCTGATGGCCTAGAACATTCCCCTTAAATAAATCTATTTCTCGCGATCTAAAAAGAAAATGCATTTCCCTGGATAGGAGAACTACAAATTCCTACGGACATCCTGCAGAGAATTACCGATTAACGACCGGCATCCGTCATTTGTTTCCCCACCTTAAAAAATTGCGATCAATGAAGGGGGGTGCCAGATACATTACATTTTATACCAGATACAAAATCTCATCACAACCGCTCCCCGTGGGATGTATCTTGTAGTTATCTAGGCCACGAAATACTCAATCCCCAACGGAGAAAGCCGAAAATCCGATTCAGAGTAGGCAACATTAAACCTTTTTTTATGGCAAAATCAAACATTGAAGAAACGCTCATGAAGCATCTTTCCAGTCCCAGCATGGACCAATCCAAGTTGAAGAGTTATTCTGCTCATCTTTCCTCCTTGAAGAGCGAGGATCTTACCATCGAACGAATATGGTGGATCGGCATCCCCTACCCGGATGAATTTAATATTCAGTTCCGATTCCCCCTGACCAATCCAGGACTGGCAGCAAACCTTATCAGCAAGGAAATCAGTTCTGCCTATATTACTTCGCATGGCATCCCTAATCCGCTCGCATTCGAAGCCGTTGTCAAATTTCAAGGAGTAGGCCCTGTAGAACAGGCAGGAAACATTGGAGCTCAAACCAGATAACATGAAAAAGCCCGGTTTAAATATCATTCAAATTCATCCGACCCTCACCTGCAACCTAAAATGCAGGCATTGCTATTCTTCTTCCGGTCCCGCGATGAAAGGCCAAATTGGTCATCGAGCGATCGTAGATTTTCTTGATTACGCAAGAGGGTATGGATTTAATGTTATTTCAGTATCGGGCGGTGAGCCGTTTTTATACAGAGAATTGGAAGAATTATTGCGAGCCAGCCGCCTGTTAGGCTATAAAAATCTAACGGCTTCCAACGGCATGTTGTTAAAAACCGAAAGGGGAAGAAAAATTCTGGAGTATATCGATTTGATCGCCATCAGCATCGATGGTGACCGGGTATTTCATGATGAGGTGCGCAACCAGCCAGGCGCTTATGATAAAATGCTGGCCGGTGTCGCTGTTCTCCGGGAAATGAAAATCCCTTTCGGTTTTATTCATACCATCACTGAAAACAGCTGGGAAAACCTGATTGCGCTGGCTGATTTTGTATATGAACAAGGAGCAGGTCTGCTGCAACTACATCCGCTTGAACTGACGGGCAGGGCAGCCTCCGAATTCACCCATATGTTACCTTCCCAGGAGACTCTTCATAAAGTATTTATCATCAGCAGTTTTCTGGAAGAAAAATACGCAGGGAAAATGAAAATACAACTCGACTATCTCCATAAAGAATTTGTCCTTCGCTCTCCTGCCTCCGTCAATTATTTAGGGGAAACCTATAAAATAACAACCGCCAATTTTGCCGATACCGTTAAGTCTCTCATTATGGATGAAACCGGCAATATATTTCCTATGTCCTATGGATTCGACCCGTTCTACTGTCTGGGAAACATTGGTGACATTGCCTTGGGCAAGGATATTTTTTCGGTCTACATAAGGGAAAAAGGAGCAAATTTATATGATTTGATAAAGGATGTGTATCATCAAATCGCCCTAATCGAAGACGATATGATAAAATGGACTGAATTGATCGTTCATGAAAGCCATGGGGTCTGTGCCTGAAGCAGATGAATATTTAAGTATCTTATTCCGAACGCAAACTCCTGATCGGATTTACAATTGCCGCCCGGATGGTCTGAAAACTTATCGTAATCAGGGCAATTAAAATAGAAGCCGCTCCGGCCAGAACAAAGACCCACCAGCTGATTGTAATATGATAAGCATAATTCTGTAGCCAGGAATGCATCGTATACCAGGCGACCGGGAATGCCAACAGCGAAGAAACCGCGATCAATTTTAAAAATTCACCGGATAACAGTCCTGCCAACCGCATCACACCGGCACCGAGTACCTTACGAATACCGATTTCTTTTGTTCTTCGTTCTGCCGTAAATGCAGCCAGTCCAAACAAACCGAGGCAGGAAATACAAATGGCCAAAACGGCAAATACGCGAGATAATTTACTGACCAGCATTTCACTGAGGAATAGCTCGTTAAACTGATCGTCCACAAACCGATACTGGAAGGGATACAATGGGTTGTTTTTTTTCATTATCGATTCAATGAGCGCGACGGCTTTTTCGGTATTTGCCTGCTTCTTTATCCTTATATACATCACACTTTCGTATTCGTAATGTGGATTACAAAAGAAAATCAGTGGATCAGGTGTGGTCCCAAATACATTGCCGTATACGAAATCCTTTACCATTCCAATGACCGTAAACCGGTCACTGTCTGCTCGAATGATGGCCCCAATCGGATTGGGCCGGTTCATGATTTTTGCCAGCGATTCTGTGATGATGACGTTGTTGCTGTCTAGGACCGGATCTGGATAAAAATCGCGTCCCAATACGACCTGGATGCCATTGGTGGAAAGCAATTCCGGACTCACATTTCGCTGGGAAACAATATTGGTCACATTGGGATCCTTCCCTTCCCAGCTGTAATGATCACTGTTGTTTCCGCCATAGATGGTTTCGTGATCTGAAAGCGCCGCTTTTTCTACCACTCCCGTGTTGAGTAAATCCTCTTTGATGACATTGAATCTCTTCCCCATATCCCCCTGCACGTATGACACAAGTAGGTTGTCTTTTTCGTAGCCGAGTTCTCGATTCCTGGCATGTTCAATTTGTTGAAAAATAATGATGGTACAGATAATCAGGATGATAGAAACAGAAAATTGCATGACCACCAGTCCTTTGCGGATTAACGAAGCGCTCCCACTTTTCATTTTAACGCCCTTTAATACAAACACCGGGTTAAAGGAAGACAGGTAAAGGGAAGGATAACTACCTGCTACGAGGCCACAGACTATGGTAATCCCTAAGAGACTCAAAAGGTGTACCGGGCTGCCGAGATTCAATAGCAACTGCTTTTGAGCCAGTATATTGAAGAATGGCAAAGCAACCATCATGATGAGAATGCCGACTATGACCGACAGGAAAGCCAGAAAGAGGGATTCTGAAATGAATTGCAGAATAAGTTTTCCCCTACCCGACCCCAGCACTTTTCTGACGCCAACCTCTTTTGCACGTTTTTCGCTGCGGGCAGTCGCCAGATTCATGAAATTTACGCAAGCCAGAAATAAAATAATCCAGGCAATCAGGCTAAACATATGTACATACTGAATCCGTCCTCTGCCTGTGGGTTTGCCATTCTCAAAATCAAACCGTAGATGCCAATCCTTCATGGGAAAAAGAAAGCTGCTCACAATGGTCTTAGGCACCCTCTTTTTAATGAAATCGTGTAGATACTGATTGATCTGTTCCGGATGGGCATTTTTTTCGAGTTCCACCATTGTCAGAATCCCATTGGAGTCCCAATTTGAAAGCCAGCTGTTCTCCTTAAAAAATATATCGAAGGGCACCATCCATTCAAACTGGATTGAATTGTTTTCCGGTAAATCTTTCACCACACCCGTGATCCGGTAGTCCTGTTTATTGTCGAGGCGGACGGTACGACCCAGCACATTGTTTACCTGGCCAAAATATTTCCTGGCCGCTTTTTCGGTAACGACCATGGAATGGATTTGGTTGAACGCTGTGGCGGCATTCCCTTGTAAAAAAGGGATCGTGAATATGCTAAATATAGAGGAATCCGCATAAATCCCATCCGAATAAATGGATTTATTGCCTATTGCGATCAGCTGGGTGGACTTGCCTTCGATGGTTCTACAAGTGTTGACCACACCCGGAATCTCCTTTTTTATAGCCGGACCCATCAATCCGGGGGTACTTTCATAAGTGCTAAAATGTTGAGAAAAGGGCCAGTTATTCAAGACCATATAGATCCTGTCTTTTTTTACATGGACCTGATCAAAGGCGGTCTCGTCTTCTACCCATAAAAATATAAGACCAGCGCAGGCAATCCCGATCGCCAGGCCCAAAATGTTCAGAAAACTGTAGCTTCTGTTTTTCCAAAAATTTCGGATTCCAGCTTTTAACATGGTAAAAAACATATATAGAAATTGAATGTTAGCAAAGGTGACTATGATCTGCGGAATCTGCCTTTAAATGGAATGACAATATGAAAATGAAATTGTTGCGTAGATATCTGGATGTTTACCCGGCGTTTTTGGCCCGTATTTTCTAGATATGCCTTCCTTTTGTCACTTCAAACCATCTCACTCGGTCCGTATGCTACGAATGGGCTTGGCGATCGCCGCTTTAATCGATTGAAAACTAACCGTGATCAAGGCAATCAGAATGGCGACCAATCCTGCAAAAACAAAAAGCCAGCCATCAATCTTTATATGGTAAGCAAATCCCCTGGACCAGACATCCATCGCCCACCAGGCCAAAGGGCTGGCAATCAAAATCGATATCCCTACCAGTAGGATAAATTCCCCTGACAATAGGGCAAAAATAGAAACCACACTGGCGCCTAAGACTTTCCTGATTCCAATTTCGCGGGTCCTTTGTTCGGCGGTAAACATAACCAGTCCCAACAAACCCATTGAGGATATTACAATAGCAATCACCGCAAATAGGTTGGAAAGCCGACTGACTATCTGCTCCGATTTATATAATTTTTGATATTGCTCATCAGAAAATGAATAAGTAAAGGGAAATGCCGGATTAAGGGATTTGCATATTTTTTCCAGATCGGTCACAGCTGACTTTGTCATACCTGCTTTGAGTCGAATCATGGCTACCCCTCCTTCGTCATTTTCTCCCCAATGAATGATCAAGGGTTTTATGGGCTCATGCAAAGAAGTAAAATGAAAGTCTTTTAGCACGCCGACGATCGATCCTTTCTGGTCCCAGAGCGTGAGTGGCTTTCCAATTGGATTCTTATATTGAATGATCGCCAAGGCTGATTCATTAACCAGGTAACCGGAAGAATCTGAAGAAAAAATAGAAGAAAGATCCCGCCCTTTCAGGAATGTAAGATTCATTGTTTTCACAAAATCATAACCCACTGAAATTGTTGTAAACTGTGGAGTTGTATTGGGATCCTTGCCTTCCCAAATAACACTCGAAGTAGAATTGCTGATGTTGGTCGGTTCGTCAGAGATCCTAGACATGACTTTAATACCCGGTGACCGCATTGCTTCTTCTTTAAACAAGACATATTGCTTTGATAAATTCCCTTCCAAGGGTATGAATAGGAGATTTTCACGGTCATATCCCAGGTTGATATGCTGAACATAGTCAATCTGCCTCGAAATATAGATCGTCCCTACAATGAGAATAATGGCTAGCATGAACTGAAAAACGACCAATCCTTTCCGCAGCAGAACAGAATCCGACCTGAATTTAACGGGACCTTTTAATACCTCGACCGGATTAAAAGATGAGAGAAATAAAGCGGGATAACTTCCCGCAACGATTCCCGTCAACAGCGTTAGTCCCCCTAGTATTAGCCAAAAGCCTTGGTTAGAAGAGGGGAATGATATATTTTTTCCAGTTACCTGATTAAAAAATGGAAGAATGAAATATAAAAATACCAAAGAAGCCAATACAGCAACTATTGTTATAAAAATAGCTTCTCCTATAAATTGAAAAATCAAATCAGATCGAACGGCGCCGGATACTTTCCGAATACCAATCTCCTTGCTGCGTTTGGCAGAACGTGCGGTTGCCAGATTCATGAAATTGATGCAGGCTATCAGCAATATAAATAGCGCGACGATACTGAAGAGTCTAATATACTCAATCCGTCCTCCTTGTAAACGCCCATTTACAAAGTTGGAATGCAAGTAGGTATCCCAATAAGCTTGAATATCCAGTTCAATCCTAAAACTTGCCGACTGAGTTTTGTTATATGCATCGAGAAAATGCGTCAGCTTTTTCCTGACCAAGTCCGGTTTTGCATCCGGGCGTAGTAGAATATAAGTCTGCGGGCTGTTGTTTCTCCAGTCCTCAAGCCAGGGATTTTCCTTTACAAAGGCGGTCCAATTGAGGAGAAAATCAAAACTTCGAGAGACGTTTTTTGGCAGATCTGCGAAAACAGCGGTTACCGTAAAATCAGTTTTGTTTTTATACCGAATCGTTTTACCCATTGCGGCAGCAGCGCTTCCGAAAAACTTTACTGCCATATTTTTGGAAATGGCCATACTTGAAACCGTACTGAGGGCATTTGGCCTGTTTCCTTGTAACAGAGGATAACTGAAAATATTAAAATAGTCGGTCCCCGTCCAGGCACCATTCAGTTTAAGCACCTTATTTTCTGCTTCAAAAGTAGCTTGGTTGCAATCTCGGTATCCTACAGCTTTTTCTATTTCTGGAATATTTTTTTTTAGCTCCGTCGACAATAGGCCGGGTGTATAATATCCACCTTCCATTTTTTGATCTATATATTGTCGTTGGTAAACGATAAACATTTTTTTCCCGTTCTGTTGATCCTTATCGTAGTTCAATTCATCCTGTACCCACAATAAAATCAACAGACTACAAGTAATGCCAAATGCCAGACCTAAGATGTTTATGGCAGAAAAAATCTTGTTGTTCACGACGCTACGAAAGGCCGTCAGGAAATAATTTTTAATCATACTCGTTGGAATGCCAAACTAGGAACTAAAAGAATGCCGGGTTGTAAGGCCTTTTTATTCAACTATTTAGCTTTCAAAATGTTTCCCAGTTGGTCGCTTTCGATACAACCGTGTTCGTTTTTTAGCTTCAAGGGAAATCCCAAAAGGTCGATTGCACTGAGACCTCGAATGTGGTCAAACGACAAAGTTGTGTTCGGGTACGATAAATATCAAAATGGAAGTATATCTTTTGAACTAGACTCTTCTAGGAGGTTTTCTTGTAGTTCCAAATGGCCCATCCGTTTAGAACAATAGCAAAAATAGAAATATATCCAAGTTCGGTTAAAACATCATAAAACCCACTTCCTTTTAAAACAATCATCCGGACAATTTTTATAAAATGTTCCACCGGCGTAAACTCAGAAATATATTGCGCCCATGGTGGCATACTTTGCACAGATGTGAATAAACCACTCATCAAAATAAAAATCAGGATAAAGAAAAATGCCACAAACATCGCTTGAATTTGATTGTCACAATAGGTGGAGATCAGTAGACCAAAACCAAGCAATGCAATCATATAGATGCCAGCAACAACATACAATAAAGGTAGACTCCCGGTCGATGTAATCCCGTAAACACCCCAAATCACACAGAGCCCGATGCTAAAAAGAATCATTCCTATGATCCAGAAAGGAATCAGTTTCCCCAAAATGAACTCCCATTTCTTTATCGGCGTTACGTTGATCTGTTCTATGGTGCCAACTTCCTTTTCTCGGACTATGTTTAAGGCAGTCATAAAACCTCCGATCATCGTAAGCAAAAGGACAAGTACTCCCGGTACAAAAAAATATTTGTATTCCGCATGGGGATTAAACCAGTTGCTATAAGTAATTTCTATAAAACCTTGAGTTTTTGTGAGAGTATCCGCTAGGTTCACCTGGTTGATTTTCAGATTCGCATTGAAATCGTTGATTACGGAACCCAGATATGCTCTGCCAATAGAAGCCCTGGAACCGTTGATCGCATCCACCGAAATACCAATGGTCTGCCGCCCTTCCTTTATCAGATTGCGTTCAAATCCATCCGGCAATTCCATAATCAGATCGGAAGATCCATTTTCAATATGCTCAAGTGCCTGCCGGTAGGATTGATCCGCACTGATTATTCTAAAATAACCAGAAGATCCAATTTCGGTAATCAGCTGCTGAGAATAAGTACTATGATCGTTGTCAACTACCGACAGGTTGATATTTTTGATATTCAAATTCATAGCCCAGGGTATAATAATGAGCTGTATGATCGGAACACCCAACATCATTGCCAGAATGATTTTATCCCGAAAGATTTGCCTGAATTCTTTTTGTAAAAGGAATCGTAAGTTTCTCATTGCAGGCGTATTTTAAATTTCTTCAAGGCAACTGATAAAAGCACGACTGTCATAAAAATCAATATCAGTGTTTCCTTCCAAACGAATCTGAATCCAAGCCCCTTGAGCATGACCGCCTTGACTATAATAAAATACCATTTGGAAGGAACAATATTAGAAACCGTCCTCAGTATCCAGGGCATGTTTTCCAGCGGGAAGATGAATCCGGTGAATATGATGGTGGGAAGCATCATACCCATCATGGAAATCAGCAGAGCGGTTTGCTGGGCATTGGTTGAATTGGAGATGAGCAGTCCAAGTGAGAGACAGGTCAAAATAAATAAAGCACTTTCCGCGTAAAGCAAGAGCAGGCTCCCCCTTACATCGATGTGTAGCAAAAAAACAGAAAGAAGCAAAATGATGGTAAAATTCACCAGCGACAAAATGAAATAAGGAACTGCCTTTGCAACAAGAACCATTACAGGTCTAAAGGGAGATACCAGCAGTATTTCCATGGTTCCCAGTTCTTTTTCCTTTACGATGGAAACGGAAGTCAATGCCGTGCAAACCAGCATGAGAATGAGTGCCATAACGCCGGGAATATAATTCATAGATCCATTGTCTTCCTCATTAAAAAGCATACGCGGCTCCGTGCGAATCTGATATCGAAGTGCAGAGGAGGGGAATTTCTGAAGCTGATATTCGTTGAGAATGGTGGTCAGATAATTAATCATGGTTTTAGCAGTATTGGGGTCGGTGCCGTCTGCTATGATCTGAACCTCTGATTTCCCCTGGTGGATCAGCTCGTTGTTGAAACCATCCGGGAAAATCAAAATGCATTGTATTTTACCTCCTTTGAAAGTTTTCTCTATTTCCTGGTCGCCCATTGTTTTTTCGTGGACAATAAAATAATTTGTCGCTTTGATTTTGCTGACGATCTCCGTAGTAACAACATCTTTGGAATGATCAGAAATCAAAATGTCAATGTTTTTTACTTCGCTGGTTAACGCAAATCCAAACAGAACGATTTGGGCGATCGGCAGGCCAAACATGATAAGCAGGGTTCTCGGATCACGAAAAACCTGCTTAAATTCCTTTTTAACAAATACCAGTAACTGTTTCATATTTATCCTTTAATCGCCGGTTCTTTTGGCAGCCCTTGCGAGCTTATAAAAAACATCCTCCATGCTGTCGGAACCATATTTTGTTTTGAGGTTTCCTGGCGTGTCCAAGGCTTCCATTTTCCCGTCCACCATGACCGAAATCCGGTTACAGTATTCAGCTTCATCCATATAGTGTGTGGTCACGAATATGGTGATCCCCGATGCTGAAGCATCATATATCATATCCCAAAATTGACGACGTGTTACCGGATCCACCCCACCCGTCGGTTCATCCAGGAATACAATTTTTGGATGGTGAAATATCGACACGGAAAAAGCCAGTTTCTGTTTCCATCCCAGTGGCAGGCTTCCCACCATCTTTTTGGCCTCCTTCTGGAGACCTAGTTCTCCAACCAGTTTATAAGACCTGTCCTTAATTTCTTTGCGACTTACTCCATAAACGCCTCCAAAGAATTCGATGTTTTCCAAGATGCTCAAGTTTTCATATAGTGAAAACCGCTGACTCATATATCCAATATTCTTTTTTATAGACTCTTGCTGATTCCTTACACTGAATCCCGCGACCAATGCATCACCGGAAGAGGGATAGGAAAGGCCGCATAGAATACGCATTGCCGTAGTTTTTCCCGCACCATTGGCCCCAAGAAATCCAAAGATCTCTCCCTTGGATACATCAAAAGAGATCTTGTCAACCGCATAAAAATCACCGAATCGCTTAGTCAATTCCTTACAAACAATAACTTTTTCTTCCATAGCCATTCATTTTGTGGTAGTAAGCTGAACCAGGTCCTTTTGCTGGCTCATCAAAAGGATAAAACTGTCTTCAATGCCTGGTTTTATTTCCTTTATTTGAACATTTGAATGGTTGTTTTCCATTGCTATCCGGTTTAATACCTCCAGGCCCGAGGAGGATGGGTCTTTGAGCGTAATATGGATATAATCACCAAAAGCATAACAACTTTCTATTTCCGGGTGTGCCCTGAAATCCTTCAGCAGCTTATAGATATCATTGGACTTGGCTGCAAAGAGCTTTCCTGGATAGCTTTTTATGATATTGACCGGGGTGTCAACCGACATGATTCGGCCATTTTGTATCAAGGCAATCCGTTCACAGAGTTTTGCTTCATCCATATAGGGTGTCGATACGATGATCGTAATACCCTGGGCTTTTAGTTTTTTCAACATCTCCCAGAATTCCTTCCGGGATACCACATCCACCCCCGTTGTTGGTTCATCCAGTAATAAAACTGCCGGTTTGTGAATCAACGCACAGCAAAGGGCTAGTTTTTGCTTCATACCTCCCGATAGTTTGCCCGCTCGCCGGCCGCTGAATGGCTTAATCTGATCATATATGTCCTTAATCAGATCCATATTCGCATCAATGGTGGTTCCAAAGACAGTGGCAAAAAATTCAAGATTTTCTCGAACGGTAAGGTCCTGGTATAGGGAGAATTTTCCAGGCATGTATCCTACCAGATTCCGAATTTTCCGGTAATCCCGAACTACATCAAAGCCTGCCATGTGCGCAGTTCCGCTGTCGGCCAGTAAAACAGTGGTCAGTATACGAAAAATGGTCGATTTGCCAGCTCCGTCGGCACCAATCAGGCCGAATAACTCACCCGGTTTTACCTCAAAAGATACTTTGTCGACTGCCAGCACGCTGCCCTTGTCGTATGTTTTGGAAAGATCCCTGACCAATATGGATGCTTCTGGCATAGGGTCTTATTTTGTAAATGAGGTGAAACTGACTTCTCCGTACATTCCGATTTTGAGATACCCGTCATTTTTAACACGCACTTTAATTCCATAGACCAGGTTTGCTCTTTCATCTTTGGTTTGAATGGTCTTGGGGGTAAATTCAGATTTTGGAGATATCATGGAAATGACCCCAGAATAGTTTTTATAGCCGCCATTGCCCGCATCAATCCGCACGGCCAATATTTGACCAATTTTTATTTGCGGAAGCTGATCTCCAGTTACATAGGCTTTTAAGGTCAGCGTGTCCATATTGGAAATTTTATAAAGGGGCTTGCCGATCGTGGCCAATTCTCCGGCCATACTATACTTTGAGAGCACAATCCCGTTAATGGGATTGATTATCTGACTCTTGCTTATTTGTTCCTGGAACTGTGCCACTGTTTTTTCAAGCGGCCCCTTTTCACTCATCACCCCATTGTTGGAAGTATTTGTATTGGAGACATTTACCTTTAATTGTTGTTTGGTAACTCCAATCTGTTTTTGCAGCTGAAGAACCAGTGCGTTGATATCATCAAGTTGTTTTTGGGTAGCTGCATCAGCCTTTACTAGATTTTCCATTCTGATCTGTTCCTTGAGTTGATGATCAAGTTCTACTTCCTGCACAGCCAGTTGTTTGGTCACCAAATCGTTGGTTTGGGAAACGGTCGATGTTTTTTCTTTTAACGAATGGATTGTGGCCAGCGCCTGTTGCATCTGCAGTTTTGAAACGGTTGAATCGATCCGGCCAACCATCTCACCCTTGGTAAGTGTGTCCCCTTCATTCAGGTTAAAAGTGAGAATCTGGCCATTTTGTTCGGCTGATACGATGACTTCATCCGATTCAAAGTTTCCAGAAGCATCGAATCCGTTTCCCTTGTTACAGGATGCGATAAGCAGGATTGCAAAAAATCCACTGAGTTTAAAATATTTCATAATCGGTAATATTGATTGTTTAGTTGCCACTGGTATTCTTAAATTCGTACTGTGCCTGGATCAGTTCAATGGAATGTAATATTTTGGACTGCTTGGCCAAATTCTCCTCATTGGTTTTGGCGATAAAATCATGCACGGTCACCACACCATTTTCCAATTGAGCTTTGGCAGCCCTGGCCACGGAGCTTCGAAGTAAAATCACGGTGTCATCCTGGCGTAGAAGGGCCTCATATTTTATCATATCCTGGCTTTGTTTACTCAAGGTCAGATTGGTGTTGTAGATAAAAGTTTCTTTCTCTATATCAACCGATTCCCTGTCAAGTCTTAAATTAGTTCGGTTATTCTTTAAGGTATATAAACTGCCCAGATTCCAGATCATACGTATTCCACCGATATACCAGGCTCCAAAATCATTGTCAATAAAATTTAAAGTTGGCCGGCCATAAGCTCCTTGTAGAAAAGCATCGAATTTTGGCAAATAGGCCGTTTTGAGCTGCTGGTCTTGCACATCATAAAGTTTTTTGGTCAATTCGTAGAGTTGTATTTCCGGCCTTTTAATGGTTGGGTCGGTCACTATCTGCGGTGGCATTAAGAATTCCGTTTTTTCATCGATGGGCTTACCAATGAAAATGGAAAGCATATCTGCATAGGCTTTCCGGTTGGCCATCAGGTCAATATTTACCATTTCTATCGTTGCCATTTCAGCCAGGAATTCGTCTACATTGCTCTTGAGTGCATTCCCATTTTCATATGCATTTCTGGCTTTGTCTGCGGAATTCTGAAAATTATCTTTGTTGATGTTGTTCTGTCGGATTTGTTCATCTATCAGAAGAATCGAAAAATATAACTGATTGATGCGTTCATTCAGCTGGTAAAGGGAAACCTCCAGACTTTGTTGCTGGGTGGCTTCATTTGCCAAAATCATATCCTTATCGTTTTTGATCCTGCCTCCATCATAGATACTCTGATCCACTTCTGCCTGAATTTTATATTGATCTTTGCTTAGTGGTGGAATTAACCGGCCGGTACCGGCTCCTATCACTTTCTGGAAATCGATGGTTTGAGACTGGTAGGTTGCCTGACCACCGACCGAAAACTGGGGAAGCCAACCTTTCCCGGCATTTTCTAAAGAGTAACTGCTGGTTCTAGCGATCAAATCATGTTTTTTGATCAGTGGATAGTTTTGTCTGGCGAGCGCGTAACATTTCTCAAGAGTATATACTGTTGTCTGGGCGTGCGTCAACGTACTGATCATCATGATTCCAGCTAATAAATAGTGTTTCATATCTATTTTTGTCATTTTGTTTGAATTCGAAATCAAATTTAGTTTCGTTGGACGTTGAAATCTAAACCACCTATTTCAAATCCTATATTTAGTGTCTCAAGCTATCTTTAAGGCAAATTTAAAATCGAATATCCAATTTAAGCACATTTTTTAATCATTTGATTAACTTTTGGTCACAATCAACTACTTTTGTATTCTGCAACGAAGAAAGGAAATTTAGTAGCCTATTGTAGGGGTCCCGGTTCTGTTATTTCAAGGTTCCTTGGACCCAATAGACTATTTTACTTTGAGCAGTGCTTTACACCAAATTGGGATCAATGCCCTCCTTTCCAATAACATTTTTAAAGTTTTGGCATTGTCAGAATTGGTAAGTCTTTGAAAGACTGGCCGCATGACAAATGGGAATATGATCATCCCAAGCATACTTAGTAAAAACTGATAAGGATCCTGATCTGGCTTCTTTTCATGAACTTGTTTAATAAAATAAGAATTTTTAATTAAATCCTTATCAGGCATAGCGTTTGAAATGATTTCGGGATTGTTCCGGGCCTCTCCTAAAATAAAGAAGGGAATATCCGGATTGTCCATGAGTAATTCAAAGTATTTGGCGACTATTCCGTCTATTTTGGTATCCAGTGACGAGGATTCATCATTTATGATAGGCCCAATGAACCCAAAGAAATTAAAAAGCTTTTCCCGCATGATGATTTCGAAAAGCTTTTCCTTACTTCTAAAATAGTAATTCAATAACGCCAAATTAATACCGGCTTCTTCTGCTATATCCCGGGTACGGGTCGCTGCAAAACCCTTCTTTGTAAACACCTTGCGCGCGGCTTCTTTAATCTTTTCTTCCGAAGATCCCGGCGTTTTATTTACTTTTTTGGTTGTTCTGCTTTTGGCCATCCAGCAAAAATACTAAGTATAGTTCGGCTTTTTTCTGATTAAATCATTTGATTTAATTAGATATAAGCGAAAAATCATTCCTCAAGGGGTCGTAACCTTAAAAATGGTGAATGTATCACTCTTATAACAGATGGTAGAGGGGATTAACGAAAGCTCTTTATAGTTAATAAGTTCAGCATTGTTTAACAGGATATAACTGACCGCATATTTTTTAAAAAGGTCCGCAGCATGCGCAGGTTGCCCGGATTTTAGATAGGACAACATCTCATTTCGGGCGTTTTCTCTTACCTCAAAATTTACGTAGGGGTTGGAAAAAGTAATACCGATTGAAACCATTTTACGAGCGGTAGCCATTACAGGAAAGATGGAGGTATGATCTTCACAGAGGAAAACTCCTTCTGCCGGAATATGGTCCCGTATAAAGTAGTATGCATTTATATCGCTGAGGTCTTTGGCTTTTTCCAAACAGAGATTCCGGAAATAGACAAAATCGTACCGCTTTTGATAATAAGGGAAATAGATCAACCCGCAGAGCAATACCATGACAACAAACAAACCGGTCATTCTTTTTTCCAGCGCCAAATTTTTATTAAAAAATCCTCTGCTGTTTATCCACCTTAGGATAGGGCTCAACAGGATGTACAGGCCAAAACCATAAAACACAGATTGTAAAGCTTTCAGATAGAAAAAGTAGTGAAAAGATGGTACGGTACCGGGAAGATGAATATGGGTATGCTCATCCAGGGATGCGACCAGCGTTGAGTAAAAAAACATGGCAACTGCAATCCAAAGCCAATTGAGCAAAATACCTCTGATAAGTTTTTCTTGAAATTTTTTGTAGAACCATATAAAACCAATTGCCGCAATTAGGAAGGATACCGAAAAATTCTCACGAATCATATCCTTGTAGTTTCTCCAGATAAATATGGTATCTACATATTCGAATGGTTTTCTATTCTGAAAGTGCAAGTGGTATTTGCCGACAATAAAAAATAGGAAGGGTAAACTAAAAATCAGAAAGGGAATAAAAACTACCAAAGATTGTCTGGTTAGTTTTTTCAAAAGATCAAAATTCTTTACTTTGAAGGCCTCGAGTATCCTTCTGCCTTGCAAGGAAATCAAAATGAGGATCATCAGAACGGTGGGCGCTGTATGTCCTAAAAAGCCAATGCCTATACCCATCCCCAGGAAAAGAAACCAGAAATAATTCTGAGTTTTAAACGCCTGATAACACAAGGCGATGTTGATATAAAAAATGAACTGCATAAATACCCCCGGGTACATCCAGGGAGAATAAGTTGCTGCATAAAATCCCGGAATAACGCCCGTTGACAGAAATAAATAGGATAAAAGTCCTGCAAGTGCTATCCTAGGATCCAGCATCACCAGCATCATGGAGAAAAAAGAAAGGGGAGCCAACAAGTTTATATACGCACCAAGTCGAACCATTGCGACGTGAATAGGCAAGTCGGTGACACGGATGAGACCGGCCTGAATAAGAGACAGCAACGGATTGTACCATAGAAATTCTCCCGTATAGTTGGGATCTTTTCCAAATTGTCCATAAAGCGTCTGTTGTACATAGGACATATCCCTGGGTACGTCGATATCATAATACCAGGTTAGGTCACGGCTGGTCAGGTAACATTGAATGAAAGCCGCTAGTATCATCACCAGACCGGCATACCATACTATCCGATTTTGAACTTTTGCTTCTTGCATGGGCTCCCATAAAGAAAGGAGAAATAAGTAAGTTGACCTGAGCGTTGTTCGGCAACCGCACTAAAATAAGAAAACTTGTCCAGGTTTACGGGAGGAAATTCCCCAGGTCTGATCCTCATAATGGGCTTGAACCATATTATCCATGAAGCTGGATATCAATGTATAACATCTCAGTCCGTTTTGACAATTCAAAGTCAAGCCAACCCGGAAAACGACTTCCCAACAACTGAAAACGGAAAGAAATTTTTTTTGCCAGTCTCCCTGCCAGCTGCAAAAAAAGAATATTGGCCACAATCAATTGGAAAGCGGCCAATACTTCCAACCAACTTAAAAACCGTTTTTTTAAGTTAGCTGACCGATTTTGCCATTGGGGCTGTCTCTTTTTGCAAGCAAATTTACATATCAACCCCATTGGCATATCAGTAACCACTAGCGGCCATTGTCTGCCACACTTTTCTCCTTTTTCAAAGAAGTAGAATAGTGGCGACTCGGGGTTTTATGTTTCTTTTTTTTCTTGACCAATGCACTCTTTTTATGAGAAGCACTGGAAGATTTTTTGTTCTTTAAACCGGTTTTAGATTTGTAGCTCGCCTGTACAAACAATGGTTTTTTATGGGAAGCCAAAGAGGGGTGCAGTTGGCGTCTTGCGCTGTCTAGTTTGGCATTGACAAAATCATTTACTTCTTTTTTTAAATCTTGAGCGGCTAAATTGACCACCGAATCCATGTCCTCCTTGACCTCTGAATTATTGATGGTTCCACTCATTTTCACATTTACACTGACTTCATCTTTTAATTTGACCGGGATACCTTTGTCAGCTGCGAGTGTGACTACGTTTTTTATAAAAATATTGCCCTTGCTGCCAATCTTGTTGCGCGGAACATTCAGGCTGATGCCGTAATCCAGTGACTGATCGAAGCCGTGACTTCCGTCAATAGCCATGTCGATGTCATTGGTGCGAACAAGGAAAGGAGCCACGGCCACTTTACCTCCTTTAAAAGTAAAATCAGCGTTGACATCGGTCAATGGAATATCTTTAAGTGCGGCAATATCCAAAGCTTGAGAAAGTTTATCCAGAGGGCCAAAATTCTTCATCGACCCATTCACCAATTGTACATTCCCATCGCCATTCAAGGTCTGAAGATCTGGTATCAAATCATCCTGCAGCCGTCCATTCAGTGTCATATGTGCATTGAGACTGCCCGATATAAACTTGGCAACGGGCATTATTCTTCTAACCGTATTGAATGCCAAAAAAGTTTTCTGAACGTCCAGTCCCTTTACATCGTAGGTTACGGAGATCTCTGGACTTTCCGAGCCTTCCAAAGTTGAATAAGTACCAAACATGGCGATTTCACCGTCCAGCCCACTAGCCTTTAGATCCGTCAGGTGAATCGTTTGATCCGAAATCAATAGGTTGCAGGAAAGATCTTGCATATCCAGGTTGTCATAGTGTAATTTATCGGCTTGAGCGTGTACGTTAAAATCAATATGATCAGGCACTGAAAACGCAGAACCGTTGGGAGCGGAAAGGTTGGTTGCGGTTTGGGTGTTTGTTTTTAACCATGCTCTCAAATTAACTTCGTCTGCCTTTAGATTGATTGAACCTTTCAGCGGCTTATTGCGAATGGCAAAATCAAATAAATTATCCAAACTTCCAGAGATGCCAATATGGGAAGCCAGGTATTCGGCATTCAATTCATCAATAAGCACATTTTTGGGTTGGAAGGTCATAAGCAAATCATTCAGCTTGACCGTTTGAGGATAACTGTTGGACGAAAATGAAAAATCCCTCAGCTCAAGTTTACCGCCCGCTTCAAAGAGGTCTTTTTTGTGACTTTCTATTTCAGGTATCAGCCCTTTGGCGTGTAAATCCGCACTGAATATTCCGCTTAAAACGGTTCCGGATCCCAATTTCAAGCATTTTGAAATATTGGACAGGTCAAGTTTTCCTACAAAACCGAAGTCGATAAAGGGTTTTGTTTCAGGATTTTTCAATAGCAAATGCAGATCCAGGGACTCATGATTGATCTCTGCATGCGCTTCAGAAATATTTAAAGTGGTGTGGTCTGCCCCCCCATCGGGGTTGTCCAACTGGACTCCAAGATTGATGTTTTCTACTCCACTGCCCAGATCAGGATATTTAAAAAATCCGCTCCGTACAAACAGATTGGTGTGAAAAGCAGGAAAATGTTTTTCATCATATTTACCCTTTATAAAACCATTGAAATTGACCTGGCCGCTCGATTCAATGCGGGCAAAATCCTGTTGGTAGACAGCCGGCAGCATCGAAAGGGCATTTTTAAACTTGGTGGAAGGGGCTTTGAACCGGATGTTCATAGCATAGGTACTATCATTGATCCATTGAAAAAATCCTTCGGTGTGCAATTTCAGGTCATTGAAAAATACCTGGTCGGTATTAAAAGAGTAGGTATGTGTTTTATTTTCAACATGAAGGGCAAGGTCAATGCTGGTCATAGCGGCGAACCTGCATGGTATAGTCCCTTCATAATCAAAATTGACCAGGTCCGCTGTGGTCTTGGTTTTCAATGTAAAAACGTCTGTGTTAAAATCACCCCTCCCCTCTTGTTCAAGGTTAAGGACCTCCAGATGGAACTTCTTCCCTTCATCCAAATAGTCTACATAACCCTGGTGAATGGCATATCGTTTAATTTCCATTTTAAGGGCCTTGGAGGAAGAATCGACCAAATCTTCCGGGCTACCAGGTGATTTCAATATGTTCCAGTTGGAGTGGCCGTATTTGTTGGTGAGTGCGTGAATTCGCGGTTCATCGGCAGCGATTGAATATACTTCAATCGTGTCTGCGGATATAAATCCCTTGGCGTTGCAGATAATATTAAATTGTCTGGCAGTCATCAAGGTGTCTCCCTGAAATTCACCAACACAGGTTAGGACGACGCTATCCAGTGCGATGGTAATTTTAGGAAAATGCCGGAACAGGGAAATATTCAGATCAGCAAAATCTACATGGGCTTTTAGTTCTTTGTTGAGCTCGGCTTTTACAAGGTGTGTAATCTTTCCTTTGATCAGCCAGGGTGTCGCCCAAACAAGGGTAACGGCAATAAGCAGGATAACTCCTGCAATTTTGAGGATTTTGGATTTCATAGTTTTTCAGATATTGGATATACCTACCTGTTACAAAAGAACTGCCAAAAGAGCGACCAGGATCCCTCGTTATATATTAATATATTATAAATATATATACAATTAATATACAGTTAATTATAATGTTTAAAAAGGAACATCTGGACAAATAACTTTTGCACATTTCCAATGATTATCCCTGAAAAAACCTTTCCCTCAAAGGGCCTGAGAAATGCCCTCAAAATTTGGCAAGGCCTCCTGTACAGGCCTATTTTTTTATTACGTTGGAGGGGGTTGGGAAAACAGGAAACATAAAGGAATTGCTTATTGCAAGTTCAAGAATTTCAAAAATGCTCGTTCATATAGGTTTAAAGCGGGTGCCTCTCAATCAATTCTCCTGCCGCTTTTCCCTTCTAAAGATCAAAAGGAACTATAGAAATCTTCCTACCTTGGACAACTGACTGTTTACCTACGGGAAAGTTCTTACGATTCATCAAGCAGTGGCGAATATAAAAAACATATTGCCCGATAAACGAAGGATAACCGTCCTGGTATCCATCGTCTTCCTGCTAGCCATATTCCTGGTGCCTTATTTTTTTATATTCATCCCGCTCAATGCCAGCAACCTGAAAAGACAGGCCTTTTTGAAACTCAACCGGGCAGCGCAGAATATGATTTCAAAAAGCATCGACACCCGTAGTTACTATCGCAATACGGCGACCGCCCCAGGTATTGTCGGATTGGATTCAGCGACGATGGTTTCCGCCGAATGCAGCACCACAGGAAAAGAGCGGCTATCATATCAGGATTATGTTTATTTTATTTTCCGGGACGCTGGATGGAATATACTTTTTGTACAGAACTATCCAGATTCTGCCGATCACCAAACTTATGGACACCTCCAACCCCTAACGGATTTCATGACGACCTGTACGGCCTCGGGAAAGGAAGTATTCGATGCCTTCCTGTTGGTTCATTACTGCCAGCGCATGGGTAAGGACACTGCAGGTAAAATTATCTACCAAGACTACCAACCCGGTATGGAACAGGATGTCAACCTGGATAGCCTCATTCCCAAACACGATGGTATGCGCTCTCCAGATATGAATGATATTTCCCTGGAGGGTACCGATTACAAATTATTTACTTATCCATTCCAACTGGGGCGTCATCGAATGGTGCTCTGCGGTCTGATGAAAACAGATACCTACAATGCCCACCTGCACGCCATTCCCGTGGGCACATCCTATACCCTGGTGACCTGTCTGGTGCTTTTTTTACTGAGTCTTCCCTTTCTGAAGATATTTATGATGAATGACAGGGACCGGATTTTCGCGATAAATATAGTTATTGGGGTGGCTTTTCTTTTCGCATTGGCCAGTTTCATCACCATCGTCAGCACACAGCTGATCCTGCTAAACCAGGGAAGGGTACAGGTAAAGGCAAATCTAGAAGCCCTTTCTGTCAAACTGGAAGATTCCCTCACGGCAGAACTGACTCAGGCTGAAAATGAAATGGTATATTTTGATAACCGTTTGTCCGATTATATGGACACGACAAAATGGGATCAGGCATCCAGGGACCATACACCATCCTTTTTAATAGAGATCGACTCCAGTTACCTGAACCCTGCTTTTGACAGGCAAGGCAGGATCCTGTCCGGTCACATTCCTATTTACCACGATGCGGATCATATTGGATGGATCAGTGATACGGGCAGAGAGACGGTCAGAATAAAATATATTTCGCCTCAAATGGATTCCGCCTTGCGCAATGAACTGAATTATGATACCATTCAATTCGTGAATGTACGGCCAAGACCTTATTTCCAGGAATTGTCTGCCCATTTCAAATATAAAGACATCGGCGATTCGTCTATGCTCATCATTGCACCCGTTCAAAGCTGGGTATCCGGTGAATTCAGGGTAAACCTTTGCCGGTATAGTAAAATTCCCAGCCTCATGGCGCAGGTAATGGAGACAAGGCTTTATTCCCTGGTCAACACCGTACTGCCGGCAGGTTATGGTTATTGCCTATTTGATGCCTCAGGCAATACGTTGATTCATTCCGATACACTAAAAAGTTTACGAGAAAATTTTTTGGATGAGATTGGGCGTCTTCCCTGGATTCTTGGATCGCTCAAAGGTCGCCAGGGCATCCAATCCGGGCGGGTGGCTTTTTACGGTACCGATTACCGGCTTCGTATCCAACCAATTAAACATCATCCTTTGTTTCTTGCCGTATTTTACAACAATGATTACCTGGAACCTGCAAACCTTCGGATACTGAGTTTCAGTCTTTTTTTCTGCATGCTGACTTATCTGTTGCTGTACCTATTTTTCATGTTGCTTTATCGCAGAGCACCAAGAACCTTTCTATATTCTCCGATGGAATATTACTGGCGCATTGTACCAAGCAGAGAAAAATTCAGTCTCTATTTCAATGGTAGTTTTTTATTGGTTATCTATATTGCAATTTTTTCATTGGCATCGATCTTCAGCCCCTGGATCGGTTTTGACGTAGACTACACTGTACTGGTGCTTGGGCTGCTTACCCCTTTCATTGGACTTTATACGCTTTGGCTTCTCCAGCGCAAGATGGGCATGTTGAGCCGGACAGAATCTAAAAAATATATTTGGCCGGTTTTTGCCTCCGGCATCGCAGTGTATGCGCTGAGTTATTTTATGGAATGGCCTCTGGAACCCTTGTCCTATTTCACCATGGTTTTGGTTATTGCCTTGCTTGTACGAACCATCGTGATCAGAAAGCAAAGTAGATGGATCCGGTTCTCGGCTTGGCTTAGGCGGCGGGCGATCAATTTCACCCGTTGGAACGATAAATCCGTCGAAGAAAAAAAATTGTTTTCCTATAGTGTCTTCGTAACGCTTTTTATTTTTGCCATTGCAGTCCTTCCGGTATTGGAATACAGCTGGTATGCCTACAGTCATGAACTCCGGCAATCGGTAAAAAAAGAGCAGTTGGAAATTGCTGATGGAATCCAGAAAAGAGAAAGAAATATCCAGTTTTTTCTTCGGACCAATCAACCCGATTTTACGGGCAAGGATGACAACTTTCGGGTAATCCAGTACCATCACGGTATCTATCCCTTCTTCGCAGGCAGGGTGAGTCCAGCACACGATTCAGCGCAGGACCATTCTGAGATTCGCACCGACTATGACAGCCGCTCTGAAGCATTTTACCTGGCAATCTCCGGAACTTTCAATTTATTCTATAAAGACCCGGCTGGTCTTCCCCCGCTTTATGATAGTTCCAAGCAGGATAATCTATATCATTGGTATGTAGGACGGGATTCCATCACGCTTAACTGGGCCAAACCTCATTGGAAAATCCCACCGTCACTCAATGATTCACGTCCTGCGCCTTACAAGTTCAAAATAATTTCCAACCTACCAAGTGGTTTGCGGATTGATCCCCGGCTTTGGGTGGTATTTCTGCTCATGCTCCTGGGTATCTTGACAGCTATCTACTGGATCGTAAAAAACATTGCCCGTCAAATTTATCTCACCAAATTCATCGGCGATGCGGGATCAGGATTCAGTAGCCATTATGAAGGCAGTGGTGATGGATTTTGGGGCAAATGTATCCGGAATCAATATGATGAAACTGGTGAAAAGATTAAAAATAAAACCCTTGTCGATCATTTCCTGAAAAGCCTGAAGTCAGAATATGATTTATTTTACAAAAAGACGAATCTAATCCTTTTCGAATCCGCAGTCACTGACCGAGCCACTAAGGATTGGGCTACTTTTGAATGTGTTTGGCAAAATCTCCAAGACAAGGAAAAATACTTACTCTATTGTCTGGCCAATGACGGTCTGTTAAACCAAAAAAATGAATCGGTGATCTATGATTTGCTCAGTAAAAATCTTCTGGTGATTTATAATCAACGTATTCGCCTGATCAGTTTTAGTTTCCGTCAATTTATTATTTCCCGTAGCCTGACACCTGAAGAAAAAAAGCTCTTTGCCACCATGCAGTCGGGTGCTTCCTGGGCAAATCTTCGTACGATTGTACTGGTCATCATCATGTCCGTCTTTATCTTCCTGTTTTTAACCCAACAGGAAGTATCTGCAAAAATCATTGCGCTCATCACCAGTCTCTCTGCCCTCTTACCCTTCCTTTTAAAACTTGGATCGTCGTCTGCACCCGCCGGGGAGGAAAAAAAATGACTCTTCCGGAGTGCTAAATTCGAAGATTCGCTTTTAGTGCGGGTTTTTCTCCCTGATTCTGAAGCTCAGTAGGAATGAAACTTTCTATTTGACATCACAATTGACCATCCAATTGATACCAAATTTATCGGTCAGCATTCAAAAATAGGCGCCCCAGAAAGCCTTTGCGATCGGCATAGTGATTTTTCCACCCGCCGCCAATCCGGAGAAGATCCGGTCCGCTTCGCTGGTTGATTCCGTGTTAACCGACAAAGAAATATTATCTCCCATTTTTACTTCCCCCATGGCCGGATTGGAGTCACCGGCCATCAACACCGATTCCTTGCTGATAGGTAATGAAATATGCATTATCCGGTTTTGAAACTGTTCAGGAATTTCCATACCAGGTGTGGGAGGCAAGTCTTTAAATCGACTAATCACTTGAAATTCTCCTCCAAAAACTTTTTTGTAAAAATTGAACGCCTCTTCGCAATTGCCATCAAAAATCAAATAAGGATTAACTGAAGTCATAGTAGGTTTTTTTAGTCCAATAAAGTTAAACAACAATACAAAAATGCCAAGCGAACCCCGAGATCACATACAAGATAAGTCGGTGATCCGATGGTGCATGGCTGATGGATAAAAAACGCCTGGTGACTTTAGATAACCATCTCTATAAGCCATAGGTGGCCTAGCGGATCCAAGATTTTACCCTGCCGGTAGCCATAGTCGTAACTTTCTGCGGGGGAGATCTCTTGGGCACCAGCCTTCAAGGCACGGTTCATAACCTGATCCATGTCTGCGACCATCAGGCCTATAATGGTGGTCACGCCCTGGTGGCTTAGCGGATGGAACGTAGAACCATCCCAGGATTCTTCATGAAAATGAAACATCGCCCCCTCGATCAGCATTTCTGAAACATGTATACTGCCATCCTCGTTGGTAATATTTTTTGTTTCAACCGCTCCAAAGGCATTTTTATAAAATTCTAGATTCATTGTACCATGGGCGATTATCAACTGGGGTACAAAGGCAGTTTTGGCTATCTCGTTCGTCATCATCTCTAAAAAGGATAAATTTTTTGAAATGGCACTAAAGGAACAGCCGACCTTTTACATGAATCGCAACTACCGGCTGATTCAGCCTCCCACGTTTACTTCTTCCATTTTTTCGAATCGGCATCCAAAAATATTCCGAAGTTTTTTTCCAGCAAATAATAAATAGGCGATATTCAATTTAAGACCCCGGACGACCGGCGACCTACCCATCATGCCGATACCGCTAAAAAAGGGCCGATTCTTGTGGATATCCTTTGGGGTGACCCTGATTTTTGAATTGGTTTTTTTCCTAATTTTAGTAAAATCCAATTTTTATGAACGTCCCAATCTTCGGTGACGACGTCACCCTAACACCACAAGGAAAGATTCTCGATAGTATTTTTATGTTTACAGGCGATGGCTTACTCAAACTTGGGTTGCCCAGCGGTTTCTTTTTTCAAATGCCTGACAAGTTCGCGTTGCCGACGGAACAAAGTATAAGTCAACAGGGCCAGCTGATCAATACACTGCCCCTCACGCGGGGTATGTGTCTTTTAACCCAATATTTGCGTGAATGGATCCTGGTTCCGAAAGTTTAATACCAGCTGCGGCTGTACCCTTTTAGTATGAATACGTTTGTCGGAATGGTTTGTAATGAACCCATCTCCATTTGCCTTTTCCTTTGACAGGTAGCCGGCTCATGAGGGCATTTACATAGGAGATCACTCGATTGATTTTATCCATCCTGTTCTTATCCATCATGATCATCCAATGGCTTAGATCTACGAATTGTTCAGGGTTCCTTTGCTGAACCAAGAAATATATTCATTCTTTATTCCGCTTTATTCCGGCCTCTACAGGTAAACCCTTAGTAGTCGAGGTTTTAACAATCTCATAGCAGCAAATTCGTATGGACAACTTGTCTGCTTAAAGAACTAAAGCCAACCACATGAAGAATTTTTACCTGGTTACCCTGAGTTGTTTGTCATCCCTTGTCCAATCCTACGCGCAGAACGGCGAAGTCTATCGCCCTTTCCAGGTCGCGATGAATTCCGGAATAGCCTTTCAGGCCACCCAAACTGGGGTAATTTTTAACATCAATCCCAGTTATACGTTCCATGGCCTATATAAAGCAGGAATCCAGTTCGAAGCAGTGATTTATGACATGACCATGACTGGATCCTCTGTCCTAACTTTCGACTATTATTTTATCCGAAGCCAGCATTTCCGAGTCACAGCCGGTGGAGGTTTTGGCTTTTACAATAATTCCGTTTTGAATGGCGGATGTGGCGGCAATATGCCACCCGAAATGAGTGAGATCCAAACCAGTACAGGCAAAATGGGGGGATTGATCCGGCTGGGATTTGAATGGCACCACCTCTGTTTTGGTTTCGCCTACCACTTTGTTCCGACGACCTCCATTACCACTTCTGAGAACGATCTAGGGACCACCACGGCGATTTATAAAAACGGGTATTGGGGTATTACCTTGGGATTCATGCTGGGTGGCGGGAAAAAGTAGACCGGTTCTGTCTAAGGAGGGAAGCTGTGTTTTGAGTCTGCCGTCAAGATTCCATACCAAGACGACCGCATCGATTTTACCCGGTCTTTCCAGGATTTTGCCGACTTAGGGCTGAGGATGAACAAAAAACTCCTTTCCTCGGAGTCCATAAATTAGGACAATCAGAGAAAAAACCATTGTCAAACCCACGGTGATAAATCCTGCATTTACCAAATTCTCCTGAAGGGCCGTACCG
>JABDAN010000003.1 GCA_013289175.1 Bacteroidota bacterium | reverse complement strand
TCCGATGCGATGAGCTTTGAAATTTGCGCCAGATCTGCTTTTCGCGAAGCGGGCCGCAAAGCCAAGCCCATTCTTTTGGAACCGATCATGAAAGTAGAGGTCCTGACACCGGATCAATACATGGGAGATGTGACCGGAGACCTGAACCGCCGCCGGGGAATCCTGGAAGGAATGGACAGCCGGGCAAATCTTCAGGTAATCAAAGCCAAAGTACCCTTGAGTGAAATGTTTGGATACGTTACCCAGTTGCGTTCCCTCAGTTCAGGCCGGGCTACTTCGACCATGGAGTTTTCACACTATGCTCCTGCACCCAATAATATTGCAGAAGAAGTGATTGCTAAAACCAAAGGAAAAAGTAAAGTAAGCGCATAATTTTTTGCTCCGCATATCGTCCCCTTCTGTTTAATCAGAAGGGGATTTTTTTTTAAACGGCAATCAAAGCCAACCTGATTTGCTTATTTTTCAGGATAAAGTCTTTCCATGCGCACACGCTTTTTCTCTCAGAAAGTTCTGGTTTTTTTTATGATGACGCTTCCGGCATTGCAGGCCTTTTCCCAAAAAGAACTCTACGATAAGCTGACCTGGAACGCGGATGGGAATGGATATTACGTAAACTATCAAGGCGAGATCAGTGAATTCAATCTGATCGACCGCAGCCGGCGGGTCATCGTTTCCCTGAAAGCATTGAGTGCGGCCTCCCAGGGCCGGATCCAAAGCATCAACCACTTTTTCTTTTCAGCGGATTTCAAAAAAATACTGATTTATACCAATGCAAAAAAGGTCTGGCGCTATGACACCCGGGGGTATTACTGGGTGTATAATGTAAGCGATGGTTCGGCTCATCAGCTGGGGGCTAGCCTGCCGCCATCCTCTTTGATGTTTGCAAAATTTTCTCCCGACGGATCCAAGGCCGCCTATGTGAGTGGTCACAATATTTATGTGGAAGATCTTTCTACCCATCAGTATGGTGCCCTGACCCGCAATGGTACCCGAAAAATGATCAATGGCACTTTTGACTGGGTTTATGAAGAAGAGTTTTTTTGCCGGGACGGATTCCGCTGGAGCCCGGACAGCAAAGCAATTGCCTTCTGGCAGATCAACGACAGCAGCACCCGGGACTATTACATGCTCAATACAACCGATTCGGTTTATTCCCGGGTAATACCGGTAGAATACCCCGTGGCAGGCCAGATGCCTTCTCCTTTTAAAATCGGCGTGGTATCGGTCAATGAAAAAATTACGGGTGCCTCCAAGGGACATCCCTTCGATCCGCCAGCAGGAGGGAAGGTCAGGTGGATGAATATTCGCGTAGACACCCAATACGGTACCTACCTGCCCAGAATGGAATGGGCAGCCGGCAGCCAGGAGCTGATCGTGCAACGGCTCAACAGAAACCAAAATGAGTCCGACATCCTGCTTTGTGATGTCAAGACCGGAAACACCCGCTCGATTTATCATGAGAAATCGAACACCTGGATAGACATCATCGCCCTTTGGGAAGAAGACTATAAAATGGGCCGGTGGGATTGGTTCAACAACGGCCAGGAATTTTTGTGGGCGAGTGAAAAAGATGGTTGGCGTCATTTGTATCGCATAAGCCGGGATGGCCAAAAAGAAATTTTGATTACGGTGGGAGACTACGATGTCATGCGGATCACCCGGGTGGATGAAAAAAACAACGAGTTGTATTTTATTGCCTCACCCTTTAATGCGACGCAGGCCTATCTGTACCGTTGTCCCCTGGATGGAAAGGGAAAGGCCGAAAGACTCTCCCCCGCCGACCAAACCGGTACCCATGAATATATGGTCTCACCCAATGGACACTTTGCAGCTCATTCGTTTTCGAATTATTTTACCCCCGAAGTCACCGAATGGGTCACCCTGCCGGATCACCGGCCGCTGGAAGGTTTTGAACCGGTAAGGATAAGCAAGGCCGATAGCCTCGCTTCCAATATTACCTTTTTTACGGTCACCACTCCCGATGGGGTCACCATGGATGGATGGATGCAAAAACCCATTCCTTTTGACAGCACAAAAAAATACCCCATCCTGTTTTATGTGTACACGGAACCCTGGGAAGAAACGGTCCTGAACAAATTTGGCATATCCGACAACTATGGAATGTATCCCGGCAACCTGGCCCGGGACGGTTATATCTATGTCTCCTTGGATAACCGGGGCACTTCCGCCCCCAAGGGTTCGCCCTGGAGAAAGGCGATCTATCGCAAAATCGGACAGGTCAACATCCGGGACCAGGCCCAGGCAGCCGCCGAGATCTGCAAATGGCCTTTTGTGGACACGGCCCGGGTGGCCGTATGGGGCTGGAGCGGGGGCGGCTCGGCCACCCTGAACCTGATGTTCCAGTATCCGGAGATCTATAAAACCGGTATTGCCATCGCTGCCGTAGGCAATATGCTGACCTATGACAATATTTATCAGGAGCGCTATATGGGTAACCCCCTGGAAACCAAAGCCGATTATATTGCCGGCTCGCCCATCAGCCATGTTCAGGGCCTCCGGGGCAATCTGCTCTACGTCCACGGCAGCGGGGACGACAATGTCCATTACGGGAACGCGGAAATGCTTCTCAATGAACTCATAAAGTATGAGAAGACCTTTCAGTTTATGGCCTATCCCAACCGGACCCACAATATTGACGAAGGGCCGGGAACGACCGAGCATCTGCACCGTTTATTCAAAAGTTACCTCAATGCACACTGTCCGCCGGGGCCCAAATAATTCTCAAAAAACCTCCGCAATTCTTTGACGGTTTATCCCTTAACCCATACCTTTGCATCCCGTTCAAAAAACGGGCATTGACATATGTCTCAACGAATCAGAATCAAATTACAGTCCTACGATCACAATCTGGTGGATAAATCCGCTGAGAAAATCGTAAAAACCGTTCGTAGCACCGGTGCCGTCGTAACAGGTCCCATTCCTTTACCTACTAGGAAAAAGGTATTTACCGTTCTTCGTTCGCCACATGTCAACAAAAAAGCAAGAGAACAATTTCAGTTGCATACGCATAAGAGATTGTTGGATATATATACATCGACTTCAAGAACCGTAGATGCTTTGTCCAAATTGGATCTGCCTTCTGGTGTAGATGTAGAAATCAAAGCCTGAGTAAAAATTCCATCTGCCAAACCGGTAAAACGGAGAAAGCAGCGCTGGATGATTTGAAAAGAAATATGAACAAGCCGTTCGGGGTTTGTTTACAACCGGTACTTCGATTGTTTTCAGTCCTGGCTCAGCCGGGAGAAAATAAAAAAAAGAAAAGGTCGGTTGCAAACGGGGGATTGAAATCAGTATCAGCTTTACTAAAAAAGCTTAGCGGACCGCTGATTGTCCTTAGACTCCAGGCACAAACCAATAAAAAATGAAAGGTTTAATTGGAAAGAAAATTGGGATGACCTCTGTCTTTACCCCGGATGGAAAGCAGGTTGCCTGCACCATCATTGAAGCAGGTCCCTGTGTCGTTACGCAGGTGAAAACCACCGAGTCCGACGGTTACAACGCCCACCAGATCGCCTTCGGCGAAAAGAAAGAAAAAAAGGTACTGGCTTCTGAAAAGAACCACTTCGCTAAATCAAATACCACCACCAAACAATTTGTCCGGGAATTCCGCAATTTCTCTTTGGAGAAAAACCTGGGAGACGCGCTGACAGTAGACATTTTCGCCGAAGGCGAAATGGTCGATGTCGTCGGTACTTCCAAAGGAAAAGGATTCCAGGGGGTTGTAAAACGTCATAATTTCCACGGCGTCGGCGGACAGAGCCATGGTCAGCATGACCGTAGCCGTGCACCGGGATCACTGGGTAACTCCTCCGATGCAGCCCGTGTAATGAAGGGCATGAAGATGGCCGGCCGGATGGGCGGAGACCGCGTGAAACTGAAAGGTTTGAAAGTGGTTAAAATATTTACTGAAAAAAATTACCTGCTGATTGCCGGTTCAGTACCGGGTCACAATGGTTCCATTGTATACGTTCAGAAGTAATAACCAATTAAAGAGATTCACATGCAAGTTGATGTTTTAAATAAAAAGGGAGCTAAAACGGGTCGTACACTGGAACTGCCTTCGGATATTTTTGAAGTGGAGCCGAATGATCACGTGATTTACCTGGCTGTTAAGCAATATCTGGCCGCCCAACGTCAGGGAACCCATAAGGTGAAAACCCGTATGGAAGTCAAAGGATCTTCCAAAAAACTACACAAACAAAAAGGAACCGGCGGATCCCGTAAAGGAAATATCCGCAATCCACTGTATAAAGGGGGTGGTACCATATTTGGACCCAAACCCCACAGTTATGATTTCAAACTGAACCGCAAAGTTAAGGACCTTGCAAAAATCTCGGCCCTTTCCTATAAAGCGAAATCCAGTTCCATCGTCGTGGTGGAAGACCTGGAATTCAAAACACCCAAGACCAGTGAAATGGTAGCGGTACTCAGTGGACTTAAACTCACGGATAAAAAAGCATTGATCGTTATCCCGGAATACAATGACAACCTGCACCTGAGCTTGCGCAATATTGCCAAACTGAAAGGTACCCTGCTGGCTGATGTGAATACATATGACATAGTAAATGCAGAGATCCTGGTGTTGACGGAATCGGCAGCGAAAATGTTTACCGAAGAAGAAGAAACTGTTACAGCATAAATAATTCGTGAACCTGGAAATGCAGATCTCCAGGTTCTCATCCCCCCTTGGGGCGGGACAAATTTGAAAATAGGATAACATGAAATTAAGCGATGTTCTGATACGACCCATTCTTACCGAAAAGGCGAATGCACAGCAGGAAAAACTGCGTCGTTATGCTTTCAAAGTAAACCGGGTTGCCAACAAGCTGGAAATTAAAAAGGCGGTAGAAGAATTTTACGGCATCACCGTCGTGGACGTTAATACGGTCATCGTGCCCAGCAAAGCCCGGTCCCGGTCTACCAAGGCAGGACTGATTACCGGTCGCAAACCCGGGTATAAGAAAGCGCTGATCACCGTGGCATCCGGAGAAACCATTGATTTGTATTCGAACATATAAGTAATTAAAAGATATGGCACTAAGAAAATTTAAACCAGTCACCGCAGGAACCCGTTGGAGGATTGGCAACGCATACGCAGAAATCACAACCGATTCGCCGGAAAAAAGCCTGATGGAAAAGATCACCCGTACGGGTGGACGCAACTCCCAGGGCAGAAGGGCCATGCGTTATATCGGGGGTGGCCATAAAAAGCAGTATCGCATCATCGATTTCAAAAGAGATAAGAAGGACATCGTGGGAAAGGTTGTCTCCATCGAATACGATCCGAACAGAACATCCTTCATCGCGCTGATCCAATACAGCGACGGAGAAAAAAGATACATCCTGGCTCCGCAAGGCCTTCAGGTTGGCGGATCGGTACAGGCTGGTGATGCCGTGGCTCCGGAAATCGGAAACGCATTGCAGATGAAAAACATTCCGCTGGGTACCAATGTGCACAATATTGAAATGCAACCCGGACAAGGTGGCAAGCTGATCCGCAGCGCCGGAACGACTGCTCAGCTGACCAACAAGGAAGAAAAATATGCTGTCTTGAAAATGGCATCCGGTGAACTCAGAAAAATACTGATCAACTGTTATGCTACGGTCGGAGTGGTTTCCAACAGCGATCACAGCCTGCAGAGTATGGGCAAGGCCGGGCGCAACCGCTGGAGGGGTATTCGGCCACGGGTGCGAGGCGTAGCGATGAATCCGGTGGATCATCCGATGGGTGGTGGTGAAGGAAAGGCTTCCGGTGGCCAGCCCCGTTCAAGGAATGGTCAGTATTCAAGAGGACTGAAAACCAGAACGAAAGGAAAGGGCAGCGACAAGCTGATCATCCAGACAAAGAAAGGAAAGAAAATAGGTAAGTAATACATTCACTCATTAAGATAAAACCATGGGTCGTTCAATAAAAAAAGGTCCTTATGTAGATGCCAATCTGGAAACAAAAGTTCTGGGCATCAATGAAGGAAAAGGAAAGAAAGGGGTTATCAAGACCTGGAGTCGTCGTTCTACGATTACACCGGATTTCGTTGGCCATACTTTCGCCGTACACAACGGAAACAAATTTATCCCGGTCTATGTAACAGAATTTATGGTAGGCCATAAGTTGGGAGAATTTGCACCGACTAGAAATTTTAAAGGACACTCCAGCAAGAAGATTGCTGAATAATTGAAGAACCGTCAAGGAATACTCTTTAGCATAAGGCTTTGGGTGTTCGGCTTAAAAAAGATAAAATGGAAGCATTAGCAAGACTCAGAAATTACCCGACATCACCACGGAAGATGCGGTTGCTCGTAGATGAAATCCGGGGCCTGCAAGTTGAAAAGGCGCTGGCACTCCTGGAACATCATCCACAGCATTCCTCTACACCACTGTATAAATTGCTTTGGTCTGCGGTTAAAAACTGGGAAGCGAAGAATGAAGGAAAGAGTGCAGCCGATGCCGGATTGCTGGTAAAAACCATTTTTGTTGACAATGCCCGGGTGTTGAAACGGATGCGTCCGGCTCCCCAGGGTCGTGGTTACCGGATTCGCAAACGCAGCAATCATGTGACACTCATCGTTGACGAAAAGATCTAGCATAATTTTCGAATTTTAACATATTCAAATTCAAAAGATAAATGGGTCAGAAAACAAATCCTATAGGTGCGAGACTGGGAATTATCCGTGGCTGGGAATCCAACTGGTTCGGTAATAAAAAAGATTATTCCCATAAGCTGATAGAAGATAATAAGATCAGAACCTATCTCAATGCCCGTATCAACAAAGGCGGCATTGCCAAGATTGTGATTGAGCGCACACTCAACAAGCTCATCGTCACGATTCATACTTCCAAACCCGGTATCATCATTGGTAAGGGCGGCGGAGAAGTGGACCGTATCAAGGAAGAGTTGAAAAAACTGACCGGAAAAGAAGATGTTCAGATCAATATTCTGGAAATCAGAAGACCTGAGCTGGATGCAAACATTGTGGCAGACACGATTGCCCGTCAGATTGAAAACCGCATCAACTACAAGAGGGCCATCAAGATGGCCATCGCTTCGGCCCTGCGTATGGGGGCAGAAGGGATCAAGGTGAAAGTGGGTGGTCGTTTAGGCGGATCGGAAATTGCCCGCACGGAAGAAATTAAATCTGGCCGCACGCCCCTGCATACCCTGCGCATGGATATTGACTATGCCAATGTGTTTGCGCTGACGGTCTATGGAAAAATTGGTGTGAAAGTATGGATCTGCAAAGGCGAAGTACTGACCAAACGCGATCTGAATCCCAATTTTGTCGGAGGTAAAACAGACGTCAGCGATCGCCGGGAAAGAAGGGATGATATCCGTGACCGGGATGATCGTGGTCGCGGCCAGGACAGAAGGCCCAGCGGTGGTGGAGGTGGTGGAGAAAGAAGGCCCGGTGGTGGCGGAGGCAGGAGATAGTAGTCATTACAAATTTTCAAACTGAGATAAGATGTTACAGCCCAAAAGGAGTAAACATAGAAAAGCACAGAAAGGCAGAATCCGCGAAGTAGCCAAAAGAGGTACGGATATTTCTTTTGGTTCCTACGGACTCAAGGCACTGGAAGCGATTTGGTTAACGAACCGTCAGCTGGAAGCTGCCCGCCAGGCGCTCACCCGTTCGATGAAAAGAGAAGGAAATGTGTGGATACGCGTATTTCCGGATAAACCGATCACCAAGAAGCCTCAGGAAGTGAGGATGGGTAAGGGTAAGGGTAACCCCGAATACTGGGCTGCCGTTGTGGAACCGGGACGTATGCTTTTTGAAGCCGACGGAGTTCCGGAAGCTGTTGCCAAAGAAGCCTTGTTGCTGGCTGCACAGAAGCTGCCGATTAAAACCAAATTCGTGGTTCGCCATGATGTGATTGCGTTATAATTCAAATTTTTAAAGATGTCAAAGAGAAATGATTTTGTAAACAGCCTGAAAGACCTGAGTGAAACAGACCTCAGTTCCAGGATCCGTGAAGACGAACAGCGCTTGAAAAAGCTGGAATTCGCGCACGCCATATCTCCTCTGGAAAGTCCGGTAACCATCCGGCTGCTCAGAAAAGATATCGCCCGGTTGAAAACAGAAGTAACAAAAAGAAAAATCGGACAACCGGCCCCGGCAAAAGCATAAAATTTTGCAGCGAAGGCCAACTGATTTACCAATTATCAAATTAGCAATATGTCAGATAGAAATTTAAGGAAAACAAGAACGGGTGTTGTGAGCAGCAACAAAATGGACAAAACCGTGGTGGTTGCCGTAGAAAGAAAAGTACAACATCCGATCTACGGAAAGTTCCTGAAAAAGACAACCAAGTTTCATGCACATGATGAAAAGAACGAGTGCAGCATCGGTGATGTGGTGAAGATCATGGAAAGTCGTCCGCTGAGCAAGACCAAACGCTGGCGTCTGGTGGAGATCGTGGAGAAAGCGAAATAAATTCATTCAAAAAAGAAATTAAATGATACAGCAGGAAAGCAGACTAAACGTTGCAGATAATAGCGGAGCCAAAGAAGTTTTGTGCATCCGTGTGTTGGGAAACAGCGGGCAGGATTATGCTAAAATCGGAGATAAAATTGTCGTTACTGTAAAAGATGCATTGCCTGCTGGTGGTATCAAAAAGGGAACGGTAACCAAAGCGGTGATCGTGCGGACTAAAAACAAACTTCGCAGAAAAGACGGTTCCTATATCCGTTTTGATGACAATGCGGTGGTTTTGCTCAATCCCAGCGATGAGCCCAGGGGTACCCGTATTTTCGGACCAGTAGCCCGCGAATTGCGTGACAAGGGGTATATGAAGATCATTTCGCTGGCCCCGGAAGTACTGTAAAGGTCGGCTGTTTAGCAAAGGGCTAAAAGTTCGCAGGTTAGGTTGACATAGAGTTCTTGGTAGGTTGTTTAAAATATAAGAGGCGCTTTTTACTGAATGGCAACAAAGATCAGTCAGTAAAGGACTTCAGAAAAAAAAGGTAATATGGAAAGCAGATTCAAACCCAAATTCAATATTAAAAAGGGTGATAAAGTGGTGGTGATTACAGGTGACGACAAAGACCTGAAGAAATCACGCAAGGTGCTGGAAGTATTTCCGGACACGGCAAAAGTGCTGGTAGAAGGTGTTAACATCATCACCAAACACACCAAACCTTCCGCGCAAAATACCAAAGGTGGTATCATCAAGCTGGAGGCACCCATCCATATATCGAATGTATTGCTCTGGGACGCCAAATCCGGCGGTCCATCCAAGGCAAAACGCACCCGGGAG
Source organism: Bacteroidota bacterium (assembly GCA_013289175.1). GTDB lineage: Bacteria > Bacteroidota > Bacteroidia > Chitinophagales > Chitinophagaceae > Puia. Next base: position 99,782 of record JABDAN010000003.1, on the reverse strand, counting down.
AAAGGGAAACTTATTCGCATCGCTAAAAAATCAGGGGAGGTAATCAAATAATGAGCACAACGAAATACACTGCCCGCCTGGCAGACAAATACAAAAAGGAAGTCGTACCGACATTGATGAAGAAATTCGGTTACACCTCCGTGATGCAGGCACCCAAGCTGGAAAAAATCTGTCTGAACCGTGGCATCAACGGCGCGGTGAGTGATAAGAAACTGGTGGATATCACCATCGAAGAACTGACCACAATCACCGGTCAGAAAGCGGTATCAACCATTTCCAGAAAAGACATCTCCAATTTTAAACTCCGCAAGGGATTGCCGATTGGCGCCCGGGTAACACTGCGCGGAATAAAAATGTATGAGTTCCTGGACCGCCTGGTTGCATCCGCGCTGCCACGTGTACGTGATTTCAAGGGCGTGAGCGAAAAAGCATTTGACGGCCGCGGTAACTATACCATGGGCATCACCGAACAAATCATTTTTCCTGAAGTAGATATCGACAAAGTCAATAAGATCACAGGAATGGATATCACTTTTGTGACGACGGCCAAGACCAACGAAGAAGCGTATGAATTGCTTAAGGAATTGGGAATGCCTTTTAAAAATGCCAAGAAAGAAGAAACGAATTAATAATAAACTGAATTCAAATCAATAAAAATTCATGGCCAAAGAATCAGTCAAAGCCAGACAAAGGAAACGGGAAGCCATCGTGGCAAAATACGCGGACAGACGCGCAGCCCTGAAAGCGGAAGGCAATTACAAAGCCTTGGATCTTCTGCCTAAGAATGCTTCGCCGGTTCGGTTGAAAAACCGTTGTCAGCTGACAGGCCGTCCAAGGGGTTATATCCGTTATTTCGGCGTATCCAGGAACATGTTCCGCGATATGGCCTTGCAGGGTAAGATTCCGGGCGTAAGAAAAGCGAGCTGGTAATCAGGGGACGGTAGACAACAGACCGTTGACAGTTTGGAAGGGAAGCGATTCCCGGATATCCTCTCAACCGTTGCTGCCAGCCAAAATAATTTTTAAAGTTTTTAATAGATATACAATGGTAACAGATCCTATAGCAGATTTTCTCACTCGAATCCGTAATGCGCAGATGGCGAATCACAGGATAGTAGAAATTCCTGCTTCAAACCTGAAAAAGCGGATGACAGAAATCCTGTATGATAAGGGTTATATCCTCAAGTATAAATTTGAGGATGACAGCAAACAGGGGGTGATCAAGATCGCGCTGAAATATGACCCGTCCACCAAGGAGCCGGCCATCCGGAGCCTGGAAAGAGTGAGTCGCCCAGGTTTGCGTCAATATGCGAGCCCGGTGGAATTCAAACGCGTGAAAAACGGCTTGGGTATTGCCATCGTGTCCACCTCAAAGGGTGTGATGACCGACAAGGATGCCAAAGCCCAAAACGTGGGTGGGGAAGTGCTCTGCCACGTGTATTAGTAGATGGGATGGAAGTATGAAAATGTAGAAGAACGGGGATGAAAGAAAATCTCCGAAATCTTAAAATATCAAATTCTCAAATTAGAAAATATGTCCAGGATAGGAAAAAAACCGGTTGTTGTTCCCAATGGAATCACCGTATCGGTGGGTTCTGATAATATCGTAACGGTAAAGGGTCCCAAGGGTGAACTCAAACAGGCGATCGATCGGGATATTAAGATTGAAGTAAAGGATAGTCAGGTTCATATTTCTCGCCCGACCGACCAGATTCGTCATCGCGCCCTGCACGGTTTATACCGTTCACTGTTGTCCAATATGGTTAAGGGTGTGGGAGAAGGATATAAAAGACAACTGGAACTGATCGGTGTGGGATTTAAGGCTTCCAACCAGGGAAACCTGCTGGATCTGGCCCTCGGATTTTCACACAACATCATTTTTGAAATTCCCAAGGAACTAAAGCTGGCAACTGCACAGGAAAAAGGGGAAAATCCGAAAATCATGCTGGAAGGAACCGACAAACAACTCATTGGTCAGGTAGCCGCCAAGATCCGTGGATTGCGCAAGCCAGAACCCTATAAGGGTAAGGGTGTCCGTTACACGGGTGAAGTAGTGCGTAAGAAGGCGGGTAAGGCAGCCGGCAAATAAAACGATGGAACCGGGAGTTTGAAAACCTGAACATTTTCATTCCCTGATTCTGGATATATCAAATTTTCAAATTCAAAGAGATGGATAAGTTAATAAAAAGACAGAAAATCAGATACCGCATCCGTAAAAAGGTTGCCGGAACTGCTGATAAGCCCCGGTTGTCGGTCTTCAGGAGCAATAGCGAAATCTATGCGCAGCTGATCAACGACGCCAATGGGACCACCATTGCCGCTGCTTCTTCCCGGGATAAAGACATCGTGGCACAGAAAGGGACGAAGACCGAAAAGAGCAAACTGGTTGGATTGACCATCGCCCGCAAAGCAACTGAACTCGGCGTCCAGAAAGTCGTTTTTGACCGCGGTGGAAATCTCTATCATGGCCGGGTGAAAGCCATTGCCGAAGCAGCCCGCGAGGGAGGTCTTCAGTTTTAATTTTTTAAACAGACTATTAGTAAATATTTATCATGGCAACAGCAATTGTATCTAAGATCAAAGCCGGCGACCTGGAGTTGAAAGAGAAAGTGGTATCCATTAACCGGGTGGTTAAAACCACCAAAGGTGGACGCGCTTTCAGTTTTTCTGCCCTTGTAGTAGTCGGAAATGAAAGCGGTATCGTTGGCCATGGCCTCGGAAAGGCCAAAGAGGTTCAGGAAGCCATCACCAAAGGCATTGAGGACGCCAAGAAAAATCTGATCAAGGTTCCCATTATGCATGGTACGATTCCACACGATCAGCTCGCCAAAGAAGGTGCCGCAAAAGTATTGATCAAGCCAGCCGCCCATGGTACCGGTGTAATTGCCGGAGGCAGTATGCGCGCGGTGTTGGAAAGTGCCGGGATTACCGACATCCTGGCCAAATCACTGGGTTCTGCCAATCCGCACAATGTGGTGAAAGCAACATTCAAGGCCCTGGGATTGCTCAGAGAACCCCTGCAGGTTTCTAGAACCAGAAATCTGTCATTGAAGAAAGTATTCAACGGATAAACCGGAATAAAAAGAAGGACATGAAAAAGTTAAGAATTACACTGATAAAAAGCGGCATTGATCGTCCGGAAAGACAGAAACTGACGCTGCAGGCCCTGGGTTTGAACAAACTTCACAATCCAAGGGAACATGAAGCAACGCCCCAGATTCTCGGAATGATCCGGGCAGTGGAGCACCTGTTAAAAGTGGAAGAAATATAAACCATTCGGGAAGTCGGGAAATGGAGCTTGCTCCTTTCGAAATTCCCCATCCCTAAATTCACAAATTTTCTAGAAATGAACTTACATACGATTAAGCCGGCAAAGGGCTCAACACATAAGGAAAAAAGGCTGGGTCGCGGAGAAGCTTCCGGTAAAGGGGGTACTTCCACAAAGGGTAATAAGGGCGGACAAAGCCGTGCCGGTTACCAGCGCAAAATGGCCCATGAAGGTGGTCAGATGCCGATCCAGCGTCGTTTGCCAAAACGGGGTTTTAAGAACCCGCACCGCGTTTCCTATGTGGTTTTCAATCTGTCCCAGATTGAACAACTGGCTGAAAAATATGATATTAAGGAGGTTTCTGCCGCCAATCTTTATGCCAATGGATTGATTGCTCGTACCGACCTGGTGAAGATTCTCGGAACCGGAGAGTTGAAAAGCAAACTGGATTTCAAAGTAAGCGCTGTCAGTGAAAAAGCCAAGAAAGCGATCGCCGGCGTGGGTGGAAAGTTGGAGATCCTCGAGGTGAAGCAAGTGGTGATAGTCAAGAAATCCTAAAATAGTTCTGTAACTTGCACAGGGACGGTTCCGGTCGTCCGTTTTGCTTGCATCAGTTCTCAAAATAATTACGAAGAACGTGAAGAAATTTTTTGATACTTTAAAAAATATATGGAGTATTCCGGAATTAAAAAGTAAGATCCTGGTGACCTTGCTTTTACTCCTGGTTTACCGCTTCTGCACTTATATCGTTTTACCGGGTATTGACCCCAATAAATTGAGCAGTCTCAGCGGTGCCAAGTCCGGCGCCCTGGGTTTGATCGATGCTTTTTCCGGTGGTGCATTCTCGCAGGCCTCCATTCTTGCCTTGGGAATCATGCCCTATATCTCTGCATCCATTTTTATGCAACTGATGAGCATACTGGTTCCCCAGATGCAAAAAGTTCAAAAAGACGGAGAAAGCGGAAGGAAAAAAATTAACCAGTGGACCCGTTACCTCACGGTTATTGTAACCTTCGCACAGGCATACGCTTATGTGGGTTATCTCAAGACGATGGGCCATGATGCGATCATCGAAAGTTTTACAACCTATTTTTGGCTGACAACGCCCATCTTGCTGACCGCGGGTACCCTTTTTGTGATGTGGATCGGTGAAAAAATTACAGACAAGGGTCTGGGAAACGGTACTTCCATCATCATCATGATTGGTATCCTGGCCCGGTTCCCCGGTGCAATCACCCGTGAATTTCAATCCAAAGCCGTAAACGGCAGTGGTGGTATCCTGATTTTTGTCATCGAAGTAGCCATCCTGGTGGCGGTCATCATGGGTCTGATTCTGCTCATTCAGGGCGTGCGCAAAGTACCGGTAAACTATGCCAAACAAATTGTGGGAAACCGCCAGTTTGGTGGTGCCCGCCAATTCCTGCCTTTAAAGGTGAACAGTGCAGGGGTTATGCCCATCATCTTTGCTCAGGCCATCATGTTCCTGCCTACGCTGATTTCTTATACAAGTTTTGAAAACAAAGAAGGTATTTCCAGAATATTTTCCGATCCCCGCGATCCCGTTCATATGGTTTTTTACGGCATCATTGTTATTGGATTTACTTTTCTTTATACCTCACTCATCTTTAATCCCAAACAGGTTGCCGATGATCTCAAACGCAACAATGGATTTGTACCCGGTGTTAAACCAGGTCAGCCGACTGCGGATTTTATTGGTTCTGTGATGGATAAAATTACACTGCCCGGCGCAGTACTCTTGGCCGTAGTGGGTATCCTGCCTGGTTTTGCACAACGTGCCGGTGTTACACAGGGCTTTGCTGCTTTTTTCGGAGGAACTTCCCTTCTGATCATGGTAGCCGTTATCCTCGACACCCTGCAACAGATCGAAACCCAGCTGCTGATGCGTCAGTACGACGGGCTGATGAAGTCTGGTCGTATACAGGGGCGTCAGTCGGTTACCAATGCGGTAATCTAGGATGATCTACCATAAAACCAAAGCTGAGATTGAACTGGCCAGGGAGTCTGCCTTGCTGGTAAGCAAAACACTTACAGAAACATCCAAACTGCTCAAGCCGGGCATCACCACTTTATCACTGGATAAGTTTATCGGGAACTTTCTTCGCGATCATGGCGCCAGCCCCTCTTTTTTAAATTATCACGGATATCCATTCAATTCCTGCATGTCGGTCAATGATGTAGTGGTCCATGGATTTCCCAATGAAAATGAACTAAAGGATGGGGACATTATTTCCATTGACATTGGCGCATATAAAAACGGGTTTCATGGCGATCATGCCTACACTTTCGCCATTGGAAATCCGGGGGCGGCCATAGCCCAACTCATTCGTGTGACGAAAGAATCCCTGTATAAGGGTATCGAAAAAGCCGTGGCCGGCAACCGGGTCGGCGATATTTCTTTTGCGATACAGGAGCATACAGAGAAAAAATATGGATACGGTGTGGTGCGTGAACTGGTAGGACATGGATTGGGAAAAAGCATGCACGAGGATCCCCAGGTGGCCAACTATGGAAAACGAGGATCTGGTATCAAAATGCGCGAAGGACTCATTCTGGCCATTGAACCCATGATTAACTTGGGAAAAAGGGAAGTGTATACCGAACCCGACGGCTGGACAGTCAGAACGGTCGACCGCAGTGTTTCCGTTCATTTTGAACACGATGTTTGTATCGGAAAAAACAAAGCCGATATCCTCTCCGACTATACGGAGATCGAAGCTGCGGAACGCAACAATCCTTATTTGTATTACTCCAACTGATATTCCTGTTCTTTATCGCGGAAAAGATCAGCGCCCACGCATAGGGAAGATCTGATCCAACCATCAGGCGAAACCTTAGCCGGATACGGCAAAATCCCGCAACGCATCATTGAGACTGGTTTTCAAATCCGTGGAAGCTTTTCGCTGGCCGATGATTAAAGCACATCCGACAGAATATTCACCTGCGGGAAATTTCTTGGTATAGGAGCCCGGAATCACGACACTGCGGGCGGGTACCCGACCTTTGTATTCAAGGGGTTCCGGACCGCTTACATCTATTATTTTGGTGCTCTGGGTCAAGACAACATTTGCACCCAGCACGGCTTCTTTTTCCACTCGGACGCCCTCGACGACAATCGATCTGGACCCGATAAAGGCGCCGTCTTCTATAATGACCGGGGATGCTTGCAATGGTTCTAGTACGCCTCCTATCCCCACTCCTCCACTGAGATGAACATTTTTTCCGATCTGAGCACAGCTTCCCACCGTTGCCCAGGTGTCTACCATCGTTCCTTCGTCCACGTAAGCGCCGATATTGACATAACTGGGCATCAATACCACCGATTTCGCTAGGTAGGCACCATAACGGGCAACCGCATGCGGAACGGCCCGCACTCCCAGTCCGGCATAATCATTTTTCAGGATCATTTTATCGTAAAATTCCATGGGTCCGACGGTCCAGGTTTTCATTTGCTGGATGCCGAAATAAAGGAGGATGGCTTGCTTCACCCATTCATTGACCGTCCATCCCTGCCCTTGAGTAGATGGTTCTGCCACCCGAAGCCTTCCTTTGTCCGTTTCTTCAATCACGGACCGGACTGCGTCGGCATATCGGGGTGTCTTCAATAGTTCCCGGTCCTTCCAAGCTTCTTCAATCCTTGCTTTCAGCTCCATCTTAGATATTTTATTGCAAACTTACTGCATGGAAACAAACAGCCATGAATCAAGTTCCTGTATTTTGAATCATTCGGTATTTTTACCGGAAAATTATCTTTTGGAATTCGAAGAAGACATCCTTTCCTGTCTGGATTGTCTGCGCAGGGGCGGAACGATTCTTTATCCCACGGACACGATCTGGGGAATTGGTTGTGATGCGACGGATCCGCTGGCAGTGAAAAAAATTTTTGAACTAAAAAAGCGTCTACCGAGCAAATCCCTGATTGTATTGCTGGCCGACCCGCGGGAAATAAATCGGTATGTAAGTAGGCCGCAACCTTATATAGCGGACTATCTGGAAAAAACCGAGCGACCAACGACCGTGATTTATGAGGGGGCGATCGGACTGGCAGAAAATCTGATCGCCGAGGATGGGACCATTGGCATCCGGATTGTCCGGGAAGATTTTTGCCGGCATCTGATCAAACGTTTTCGAAAACCGCTGGTGTCTACTTCGGCTAACATTTCAGGAGGGCCTGCGCCACAGAATTTTTCAGGGATCCCGGAAGAAATAAAGCGAGGGGTAGATTATGTAGTGAAATATCGCCAGGCAGACAGCCGACCTGCGCAAGCTTCTTCATTGATCCGGTTCAACAAAAATGGCGAGCCGGAGATATTGAGATCCTGAAGCAAGAACGACTTTTCATAATTCCCTATAATAATACGTTTATGTCAGCACTTGTCATTGTAGAAGTTTCCATTCACGATCCTGAGCTATATGAAACTTATAAAAAACTTACACCGGGAACGATTGCAGCATTTGATGGCAAATTTGTTGTCCGGGGTGGAAAAACCGTTACCCTGGAAGGCGGGTGGAATCCGGAACGAATCGTTGTTTTGGAATTTTCATCTGTGGAAAGAGCCAAGGAATGGTGGAATTCAGCGTCGTATACCGAGGCCAAATCCATCAGACAGCGTGCGGCACAAACAAAAATGATCATTGTGGAAAGCGTGTAAGACCTGTGTATTGGCTCTGATGTCCCGGACCAGTTCAATTGGTCGTAAACCAGCCGCCTTTCGAGCAACCTCTAAAAAAAAACATTGCAAAAAATTCTCATCATTCAAACGGCTTTTATCGGAGATGTGGTGTTGGCCACGGCGCTGATTGAAAAACTGCATGCTTTCTCCCAAGCATTCGAAATTGATTTCTTATTGCGTAAAGGAAATGAATCACTGCTGGTCGGACACCCCTATATTCATGAAGTCCTGGTCTGGGACAAGAAAAAAAACAAACAAAGAAATTTATTCGGCGTCTTAAAAAAAATCCGGAGAAACCAATATGATAAGGTCATCAATGTGCAACGATTTTTTGCAACCGGTTTTCTAACGGCTTTTTCCGGTGCCAGGGAGACGATAGGTTTTGATAAAAATCCACTGAGCTTCCTTTTTTCAAAAAAAATTAGCCATCCGGTTGGAGGAGAAACAGCCCTGCATGAAACGCAACGAAATGACCGGCTGATCCAGGATTTTACCAATACTACCCTGTATAAACCCAGACTCTATCCTTCCACTCTGGATTATCAAGTCACCGGTCCACTCTGTACCGGAAAATTTATTACCATCAGCCCGGCTTCCGTATGGTTTACCAAACAATTTCCTTCATCTCAATGGGTATCATTCATTCAAAAAATTCCGGTAGGATGGATCATTTATCTCTTGGGTGGCCCGGGTGATGAATCCTTATGCGAGGAAGTACGGGCACAGGTTGCCCGAACAGAAGTAAAAGTATTGGCAGGCAGCTTGTCTTTTTTGCAATCGGCTGCCCTGATGAGCAGGGCTGCTATGAACTACGTGAATGATTCTGCTCCCATGCATTTTGCCTCTGCCATGAATGCACCGGTCACTGCCGTGTATTGCTCCACCATTCCAGCATTTGGATTTGGTCCCTTGTCTGATATCCGCCATATTGTTGAAGTCGAAGAGAAATTGTATTGCCGTCCCTGCGGATTGCATGGCTACAAAGCCTGTCCTCAGGGACATTTCAGGTGTGCCAAAGATATCCGGGATCCTCAGCTATTAAAGACCCTGCCTGGGTAGAGGTCAGGATCGCTTTTGCGGTGCACTTGATTATGTTGAGAGGTTTGGGCTTTAAGATTAATTCCATTCGCCGCTGCGAGGGCCATTTCCCCTGTGTCCAACGCTTTAAGCATTAATTGGTAAGAGTTATCTTTGACGGGAATGTATATCTCCTGTTCAGATACCGAACTGCTGCTCTTTGATAGGATTGCAGAGGCTGCTGGCCGCCTGGAGGCGGAGGTCTTTGTCATAGGTGGATTCGTACGGGATAAGATCATCGGTCGTCCCACCCGGGATGCCGACATTGTCTGCGTTGGCAACGCCATTGAGCTCGCCAATGCGGTCGCCGCACTATATCATCCCAAACCGGCCGTGGCTTTTTTTAAGAATTTTGGTACGGCTCATTTTAAGATTCCATTGAATGCAAACAACGGGGAGGTATTGGATGTAGAATTCGTGGGAGCCAGAAAGGAGAGTTACCGGGCCAGTTCACGCAAACCCGAAGTGGTCCCCGGCACTTTGGAAGACGATCAGAATCGCCGGGATTTTACCATCAACGCACTGGCCATCAGTTTAAATAAAAATAATTACGGACAGCTTATCGACCCCTTCGATGGTCTGCGTGACCTGGAAGAAAAAAGGATTCATACACCCCTGGAGCCGCTGACGACCTTCAGTGATGATCCCTTGCGTATGTTGCGGGCGATTCGTTTTGCGACCCAACTTGGTTTTCAGATTGATCCGCAAACCTTTCAAGCCATTGTCGCCGATGCCGAGAGAATCCGGATTATTTCCCAAGAAAGAATCACAGAGGAAATCAATAAAATTATTGCTGCCGAAAAACCTTCGGTAGGTTTTGATCTTCTTTATAAATCGGGCTTGTTGGAAATCATATTCCCCAAAATGACCGATTTGGCCGGTGCGGAATATATTGACGGTCTGGGGCATAAAGATAATTTTTATCATACCCTCCAAGTGCTCGACAACATTGCCGTCCATACCAATGATCTCTGGCTACGTTGGGCAGCTATTTTGCACGATATAGGGAAACCGGCCACAAAAAAATTTGAGGCTGGACATGGATGGACCTTCCATGGTCACGAAGTGGTCGGCGGACGAATGGTTCCGAAAATTTTTGATTCCCTGAAGTTACCCATGAACGACAAAATGCGTTTTGTGCGCAAACTGGTGGAATTGCATCTCAGGCCGATCAGCCTGACCAAGGAGAATATCACGGACTCGGCTATCCGCCGACTTTTGTTTGATGCAGGAGAAGAAATCGACAGCCTTATGATGCTTTGCGAGGCAGATATCACTTCTAAGAACAAACAGAAAGTAAAACGCTATCTTGAGAATTTTGAAATGGTGCGCGAGCGGCTGTTGGAAGTAGAAGAAAAAGATCGCATTCGCAACTGGCAACCACCCATTACCGGGGAGATGATCATGGACATTTTCGGAATCGGGCCTTCCAAAAAAGTGGGTGATCTGAAAAATCTCATCAGGGAGGCCATTTTAGAGGGGGAAATCGAAAATTCTTTCGATGCCGCTTATCGTTTCATGCTGGATAAAGCGGCAGGCATGAATTTGAAGCCGGTCGAAGGAAAACTGGGTGATTAACCAGCGTAAAATAAGGGGGCTGATAATTTAATTGTTTCATTTATTTTTGACCTATCTAACGGATAACTTATGGCAGTTTTAAAATTTAGAATTTATTACGAGGAAGATGACAGTGTGTACAGGGATGTTGTCATAAAACACAATCAGCACTTTTTGGAATTGCACCAGGTGATTTTGAAAGCCTATGAGTTCGACAATAAACACCAGGCCACTTTTTTCAGAAGCAACGACCACTGGCAACGGGGCAGGGAGATTTCTTTTGAAAAATATGATAAGGAATATAAAGTAGAGCCGCTGCTGATGAAAGAGACTTCCATCGGTTCTGAAATCAAAGATCCGAACCAGAAATTTATATACCTCTACGATTTTGTAAAAAACTGGTCTTTTCTGGTTGAACTCATAGGAGTATCCAAAGAGGAAAACAGCAAATTGGAATATCCGGCCATCGTAAAGACGGAAAGCATTGGCCCTTCCCAGTACGGTACGCGGGGGCTGATTGGAGATAACCTGGCTGAAGTGGAGGAAAAATACGACCTCAACCGGGGTGCGGAAGGTTTTAGTGAAGTGGGAGAGGAAACCGGGGATCTGGATATTGAAATTGAAGAAGAAACCGGTCCTGAAACGGACAGTGCACTCGAATGATGCCTGCGAAAACAGTGATTGTTATTACCGGTCCTACCGGATCCGGAAAAACGGCCCTCGCTATTGAAATCGCCCAACATTTTCACACCTCCATTATTTCAGTTGACAGCCGTCAGTGTTTCCGGGAATTGAATATCGGAGTCGCCAAACCTACGGCAACCCAGTTGGCGCTCGTCCACCATGAATTTATCAATTCCCATTCCATTCACGACTCCGTCAATGCAGCCCTCTTCGAATCCCTTGCCATTCAATGGTGCGAAGAAATATTTTCCAACCGGGACGTGGTGGTCATGGCCGGCGGGACCGGATTGTACATCAAAGCATTTCGCGATGGCTTGGACGAAATCCCGGCTGTGGATGAAGCCATCAGAAGGGATATCCAGCAACGTTACCGGGTAGGGGGACTGGATTGGTTGAAAGAGTCCATCCGGCTTTCAGACCCTTTGTTTTATGCAACCGGGGAAATCTCCAATCCCCAACGCATGATGCGTGCGCTGGAAGTGATTCAAAGTACCGGCAGGTCCATTCTTGCTTTCCGGAATCTGCAGAAAAAAAAGAATCCTTTCCGGATTCTGGAATTTGGGATCCGCCAACCCAGAAAAGAATTGTATCACCGGATCGATCACCGCGTGGATCAAATGATGGATTCCGGATTATTGGAAGAGGTGAAATCACTCATTCCCTTCCAACATCTCAACGCATTGCAAACAGTGGGATATAAGGAATTGTTTGATCATCTCAATGGTAAAATGAACTTGGAGGACAGCATTTCCCTCATCAAACAAAACACCCGGCATTACGCCAAGCGTCAGCTTACCTGGGGAAATAGTCAGAAAGATCTGATTTGGCTGGAAGATGATTTTTTCAACCGCATCCTGGACGTGTACACATCTCACAATCGGGATTCGATTTAAAAGTTCGGCAACTTGTATAGGGGTTAAACCGCCATAATATCTGTGAACTGTCTGAACTGATCCTTCAAATTACCCCTAATTTTGTGACATAAAACAGGCCAAAATGGGCCTATTTTGTTACAATAAAATCGACGAAATGGCCTCATTTTGTATCATGTTCGATCAGAAATATTAATGGAATTAAATGAACGACGTGTAAAAGACGTTCGTAAATAGTTCATTATCACGGCACTAAGTAGACCTATGCAATGAAGGGTATCCTACCATCAGGTGAATTTGGTAAATATTGCAAGGCATCAAGGGTGATCGTTTAATTTAGCCCGTTAACTTTTGGGTCAAAGTCAACCATCCATTCAATACCGTATTTATCCCTAAAACAGCCAAAATAAGTACCCCAAGGGCTATCCCCAATAGGCCCTTCTATTTGTCCTCCCGCGGAAAGCCCATTAAATAATTTGTCTGCTTCTTCTTTACTTTCTGCACTAATTGCAATTTTACTTCTGTTCTCATTTTCGTTTGTTTTTCCCAAAATTTCCGGAACATCATTTGCCATCAACATATTGCTTTTACCGATAGGCAAAGCAATATGCATAATTTTATTTTCTTCCTTTTTTGAAACTTTGAATTCAGAATTTGCAAGGTCTTTGAAACGAATAATCTTTGCAAACTCTCCGCCAAATACTGATTTGTAAAAGGTAAATGCTTCTTCGGCATTTCCGTTGAAGTTGATGTGAGGATTGATGAGTGCCATAATTTTTATTTTTTTAGGTTATTAAATTCGCTACTTTCTTATTTGTTTTAACTGCCGTATTGAAAACGAAAATCATTTTTGTGATAAAGTTGCCAATATTTCTTCCAAATTTTTCATTGACAGAGCATATCCTTCCTTGAAGCCCATTTCAATCATCTTCTCTAAACGGGCCAGGGATTCATTGTAAATAGTGATAATGACTTTTGTCTTTCCGTTTTGTTCACTGAAATTGTAGTCCCATTCAGAACCTGGCAACTCAGGGTTTTCATCTTTGTCTGCAAAAGCATTAAACATTTTGAAATTGGTCTTTGGACTAATGGAAATATATTTCTGAATTGCCCAACGCTCTTGTCCTTCCGGGCTGACCATAGCATAAAATCTTCGTCCGCCAACTTTAAAATCCATAAATTTTGTTCTTGATAGCCAGGGTTTAGGTGCGACCCATTGGTCAAGAATTTCCGGTTTGGTAAAAGCATCCCATACCAGCGAAAGGCTGGCATCAAACTCTCTGGTTATAAATACTGTCTTTGTTGTTTTGTCAACGGTAAAGTCAAAAAGCAAATCATTTTTCATTTTTTCTGTTTTTTAAGTGTTGATAATACTTGATCCAATTGATTGAATTGGGTCTGCCAAATTCTCCTGAATTGGTCTAACCAATTGTCTATTTCTTGCATTTTTTTTGGATTAAAGTGATAGTAAATTTCTCTGCCTGAATGTTCGGGTTTTATCAATTCTGATTCCTGCAGCACTTTAATATGTTTTGATACGGCTTGCCGGCTCATATCAAATTTTTCCGCCATGGCATTGGGGGTTAACGCTTGAATAGCAATTAAAGTTAAAATAGCCCGACGGGTGGGGTCGGCTATGGCTTGGAATATATCTTTTTTCATTTTTTAATTACGCAACCTTTAGGTTGCAAATATATATGCAACTTATGAGTTGCGCAAATTTATTTGCAATTATTTTTTTCGGGGCAGAAAGTTGAGAAGTTTTCGTTGTGTGGGGGAGGATATTTTGCGGTGACGTCTTACACTCAAATTTGTGTAAACGATGCAGTTATGATTTATGTCGCCAAGAAAAATCCTTTATGCTGAAGCCATCAACTAGGACGAAGAGATTGTCAAGGGTCTGAGGCCAAAGGGGGTAACCACCCCCGAAGGGTTTTAAAATTTAATACCGAAGCTCAGGATGATGTTACCGGTATATTGTTTGACAGTGGAATAAATGTTTTCCTTTTCACCCAGACGATAGGGAAAGTTTACATCATTTGATATGGCTTCCACATAGGTGAGATCAATAATAATTCCTTTTTTCCGATAGCCTACGCCTCCGCTGAATGTCATTCTGTTGGCACTCAACTGCGCAGAAGAATAAGGATCCATCGAATAGGAGCCACCCAGCCGGTAGGCTATTTCATCTACTTTGTATTCTCCGCCCAATCTGAAATTGAAGGTATTGTTGTAATAAGACTTGACGGTATTGTTCAACGGTTCGAAATAGGTATTGTCCGGTTGGTTCCCATTGGCATCCAAAGGGAAACTGAACCGGGCACTTTTGTTTGCAACATATTCAATATCGGCTGTAATAAATCCCATCGTACCTTCTGTAACCTGTCCGGGAAAAACGTAAGAACCGCTGATCAGCATTTTCCAGGCAGACTGCAAGTCGTATTGAAAACTGTTTCCTGCAAATGCTATCTGGTCCAATGTGTCTGAATTGACCATGCGTTTTCCTGCGTATCCTTCGGTATTGGTGACCATATTGGCTGATACCCGGTCAGTAATATTGTAAAAGGTGGGGGTGGTAACCGTCCACCCAATGCGCCAGTTCAGATTCGGCCGGAAAATCAATCCGATCCTTCCATTTACCCCGACGCCCTTGGAAGAATAGTATTCGGTGTAAGTATAGGAATCAAAATCATTGTTTTTATTTCCACTCAGGTCTTTTTCTGTATACTGGGTTGTCTGTTGAAAGTTGATCACCGGAATGCCCACTGAAACGCCGATATACCATTTGTCCTTGGTTGATCCGGCTACGCCGATGGCATATTCAGTAATGCCGCCGGAGGTTGTGATGTCGGTAGTTTGACCCAGGGATCCTCCAGCATTCAGGACATTGCGGGGCTGCACAATGACAGGTCCCTGTGGCCCGCTGGATGTATCAATCAGATAGGTATAAAGTGCCATGCGGGTTCCGTATGAAATGCCCGGATCGCGAAAAACGTCGTCCACGCTGAGCCCGGATGCTGTAAATTCTTCAGCATAAGCCTCGGCACCGGAAGAATAGTTGTTGCTTCCCTGGTAGCTGATATGACCGTTGTAATTGGCACTTTGATTGACTGCCAAGCTAACAGCCAGGGAACTGGTTTCATCTCCTCTTCCATAAACGGCACCGGTGGTGCCCAACAGGAAATTGGAAACCGAAGGATTTTTCGAGTAGGTAGAAAGATAGTTGGTATTGGTATGTCCAAAAGAATAACCCGGACTTAGGATCAGGTCACCGGTTTTATAAAAACCGAGGCCTGCCGGATTCACGAAATTGGCTGAAAGATCACCCCCGATGGAGCCCATAGCCCCACCAATGGCCTGTTCTCTGGCGGTACCTGCACCAAAGGTATTGGACGCACGCAATGCATCTTCCGGAAGTTGTGCCTGGATAGATAAAACGAAGAAGCCACAAAGCGTCAGGAGTAAAGATCGTTTTATCATCGATCAAAAATTACCGGCCTGGCCGAGAAAAACCGCCGCCGTGAAAACCTCCACCACCTGTACTGAAAGTAGAACGGGTTCCAGGAGAAAAAGTAGAATTGGGCCGGCTGAAAGAATTGTTATTGTTATGGGAGTTGAAATAATTCTGGCCGTTATGAACTGAACCTGGATTGGTGAGGTTGGTCACGCTGGGTCTGGAATTATAATACAGACCCTTGTAAGCGGTCGGATTGAAATTACTCATCCGGGTATAACTGGGTGTAGTGGTATTTTTTCCGTTGACGACGACCACCGTTCCATAATAGGGATTGTAGAAGTTGTTCCAAGCGTAGTAGCTGTTGTAATAACTCAATGGGCTATAAAAACCAAACCCGCCATAATAGGGCATTCCATATCCAAAGCTTAAACCAAAACCACTTCCATATCCAAATCCTGTTCCATAGGCGAAGGCAGAACTACCATAATAATCGTAGTTGTAGTCATCAAAATAGGACCACTTATCCGGGTTTTGGACACGCATTCTCACATAATTATCGTTGGGCGTACTGTAGTAGTCGGAATTGTTTCCCTGCGTAACGGTTGTGGGAACCGTGGTGTTGGGGGAATAGTATACATCGTCGGGTGTAGTGGCCGTGTTTTTATAGGTAGAACAACTGTACAGTGAAACCAGAACCAAGACAGCTATAATGAGTAAAAATTGACGTTTCATGGGCGAGCTTTTAGAAGTTTCAATCTTAAGTTACTACTTTTGAGCCTTTTAACAAAATTACAGAATTTAACAGCCTTCCCTTTAGAAATATACCAGATACAAATGTTAAAATGAGCAAAATCAAGTCTGGTTCGAATATCCCGGTTTTATGAGTAAAGAAATAACAAGCAGAAAAGAAGATTATGCGCAGTGGTACAATGACCTGGTAATTAAAGGTGGTCTGGCAGACTATTCCGCCGTCAGGGGCTGTATGGTCATCAAGCCCTATGGTTTTGCCCTTTGGGAGGAAATGAGGGATGAACTCGACCGGATGTTCAAGGAAACGGGTCATGAAAACGCCTATTTTCCACTTTTCATCCCAAAAAGTTTTTTAAGCAGGGAAGCGGCCCATGTGGAAGGATTTGCCAAAGAATGCGCGGTGGTGACCCATTACCGCCTGAAAAACGACCCGGATGGAGGAGGAATTATCGTAGATCCCGAGGCCAAACTGGAAGAAGAACTGATCGTCCGGCCCACCAGCGAAACCATTATCTGGAATACGTATAAAACCTGGATCCAAAGTTACCGGGATCTGCCGCTGCTCATCAATCAATGGGCAAACGTAGTTCGATGGGAAATGCGGACCCGCCTTTTTCTGAGAACCACTGAGTTCCTTTGGCAGGAAGGACATACCGCCCATGCCAATGCGGAAGAGGCGATTACCGAAGCCAGACTTATGCTGGATGTTTATACAGATTTTGTAGAAAATTTTATGGCCCTCCCCGTGATTCGGGGTGTAAAAACACCCAGCGAACGGTTTGCAGGCGCCATTGACACCTACTGTATAGAAGCGATGATGCAAGATGGTAAAGCACTGCAGGCAGGGACTTCCCATTTCCTGGGTCAGAATTTTGCCAAAGCTTTTGACGTCAAGTTTTCCGATAAACAAAATAAACTTGACTATGTATGGGCAACCAGCTGGGGCGTCAGCACCCGACTGGTGGGTGCGCTGGTCATGGCGCACAGCGACGACGAGGGGTTGATTCTTCCTCCTAAGATTGCACCCATTCAGGTAGTCATCGTTCCGATTTATAAGGGAGATGAACGAAAAGAATTACTGGACGCCCGGGGTAAAGAACTCGCCTCCGCTTTGAAAAAAGCAGGCATTCGGGTGAAATTTGATAACAACGACAACAACCGGCCCGGCTGGAAATTTGCGGAATATGAAAAGAAGGGTGTGCCGGTACGGCTGGCCTTGGGATTGCGGGATCTGGACAACCATACGGTCGAAGTGGCCCGCCGGGATACCAAAGACAAAATGAGTCTCCCTGCCGAAGGATTGATTGAAAGAATCGTACTACTGCTTCAAGAAATACAAGAATCGATGTATCGGAAGGCTTTACTCTTTCGGGATGACCATATCACCAAGGCGGATGACTGGGATGAATTTGTGCGTCTGCTGGATGAAAAGGGCGGTTTTATCTCGGCTCACTGGGACGGAACGCCTGAAACCGAGGAAGCCATTAAAGACAAACTAAAGGCAACGATCCGTTGTATTCCACTCAATAATCCTCCCGAAAACGGAAAATGTATTTTGACGGGCAGACCGAGCAAAGAGCGTGTGCTTTTTGCCAGGGCCTATTAGCAGGACACACCGAAAATTCCGACCAGTGGCCAATGATGAAGTTAATTCGACATGCCAAGCTTATTTTGTTTCTAGCAAATATTTGTCTAATTTATTATTCAAAAAACGCTTAAATAAAACAACATGGAACAAGCAGGCAGCACGGATCTCTTCGACCTTCACATTGATCAAACATCCGTTAATTTTTTAGGTGAAACGGCGCGATGGAGCCGGTTCCTCGCCATTATTGGATTTATTTATTGTGGGCTGATGGTGATCTTTGGAATTTTTTTTGGAACCTTCATGTCCCTTATGGCACCCGCGATGGGCGGCGATGCAGCCATGTCCGTAGTAGGCAGCGGTTTATTAAGTGGGTTCATTATTATTATTTCTCTCCTGTTGTTTTTTCCTGCTTTTTATCTTTTTAATTTTTCTACCAAGATGAAAAAGGCCCTTCATCACAACGATCAGCCTCTTTTAACGGAGTCACTAAAAAACCTGAAATCGTTTTTTAAATTCTATGGAATTTTTGTGATCGTCGCGCTTTCGTTTTACATCTTGATGTTTGTTGCCGGAATGATTGGAGCATTGGTCGGTCATCGCGGATGACTATTGGGTGGAATAATAGTTGTAGTCTTTTAACAGGGTTTCCAAAAAATCGAGGGCATCCTGATCGGCCTGCATCGCCAATTTGCTTTTAATTCTTTCTGAGATCCGGAATGCGAGGTCATGGTTGTTGTTTTTCTTTACATTTTCAATGATCATTTTTAGCGAATTGAGGTCCTTGTCGCTCATTTGCATAACCTGAGGATAACGGGGTTTGTAACCGGATTCTACTTGGGTAAAAACGGTGTCCTGCCAGGAAGCTTTGGATCGGGTAAATATGACAATGGTGCCGGCAATGATGTCTCCGATTCTCTGTGATTTATTGGAAATGATGGAGCAGGCGATTCCCGAAAAGGCAAGCACACTGCTATACCAGGGAAGGGCGCCGCTATAGATGGCGAAAAAAATCCATGTGGGAAAATCGATGGTTCTGGATATCCAGCGCAGCAGATATTGACTGATGGACGCTTGGCCGCCTTCCAAAGTAATCACCCGGATACCCAATATTTTTTTTCCTACGGTTTGTCCATTGGTTAACATTTCTAACAAAGGATAATAAGCAAGAACTGGTAAAATCCGCAAGACATTTCTCCAATCAAGTTGATCAAATTGTTTATTGGTAAGAAATTCCAGCAGGATACCCGACAACCACCAGTAGAAATATAACACCATGCAGTCTATGAAATAGGCGAACAGTCGCCTGTAAATGGGGCTGATGGGGAAGTCCACCTCAATATTAAATCCGGTATCCAGTTTAACGGTTAACATATTATTCCGGGATGGACTATATTTATATTTAAATGTACAATTTTTGTGCGTGAAGGTCAATTCATTCAGCAAAACATTGAGAAGTGGAAAATTTATCAGTACGAACCAACGACGGATCCTGATGAAATGGCAGAACGATTCACCGAGCTGGTAAACGACTTGGGATATGCTAAAACATTTTATCCCCACAGCAAAGTGACGACCTATCTGAATAACCTGGCTTCTGGAATTTACCTGGGTATATATAAAAATAAAAAAGAAGAATCTTCCCGGATCGTCAGATTTTGGAAAAAAGAATTGCCGCTGGTGATCAGAAAATATCACCGGGAATTGTTGTATTCTTTTCTCATTTTTTTAGTTTTCGCTCTGATTGCGGCTTTTTCAGCTGCCAATGACCAGGATTTTGTGAGGGGGGTTATGGGAAACGGATATGTAGAAATGACGGAACAAAATATTGCCAAAGGGGATCCTTTCGGAGTATACAAGGACCGGGATCCGCTCTCTATGTTTCTATGGATTGCCGTTCACAATGTGCAGGTATCCTTTGCCATTTTTATTTCCGGCATCCTTGCCTGTTTGGGAACAGTTTGGTTATTGTTTACCAACGGGGTTATGCTGGGGGCTTTTCAATACTATTTTTTTTCTAAAGGACTCGGTTGGGCCTCGGTGCTGGTCATCTGGATTCACGGAACTCTTGAAATTTCTTCTATCATCATTTCGGGTGCAGCCGGATTGGTACTGGGGAAAAGCCTGATCTTCCCAGGCAGCTTTAAAAGACTGCCTTCCCTGAAACGGGGAGCCCGCGACGGAATTAAAATGATGATCGGATTGGTTCCGGTTTTTATTGCCGCTGCTTTTTTGGAGGGTTTTGTAACTCGGTATTCAACCATGCCTATCTGGCTTAGTGTTACTATTTTGATATCTTCTGCTTGTTTTATCATCTGGTATTTCATTATTTATCCTATTGGTTTGGAAAGAAAAGAAAAAGTACTTCAATCTCTAAAACCCTGACACCGCCCATGCGTCCATACTTTTTTCTTCTTTTTCTTTTTTTATTTCAGCTACCGGCCGAAAAAGTCTGTTCTCAAGACCAAGAGGATAGTACCCAGCGCGTCACTGCAGAAGATTCCTTGAAATCAGCACTGGGGGATTCGGTCGAAACCATGCAGATAAACCCCTATAGTCTTTACCGGTTAACCTCCCACAGTGGTCGTCGCTCAGACAATCCTTCAAGGCAGGTTGACAGCGTTCAGATCAGATCTTACAGGCTCAATCCGGACTATGCTTATGCCAACGATCCTGAATACTGGAAAAAGGATCCGCCCAAAAAAACCAGCTCAACAGGCTGGATGAACGGCCGGGTAATACAATGGATTTTTTTGAGCATGATGGCGGCACTGGTGATATATGGTATTTTCCAACTGGCAAAAGAAAATAATTTCACATTGCTTTCCCGAAGAAGCAGGAACCCACTTTCGCAGCCTGTCACCCTGTCCCAGGAAGAAGAGATCGATTTGGAAGCCGCCGTCGAGTTATACCAAAAGGAAGGTAATTACCGGATGGCCGTTCGGTTTTTATATCTGAAGGTTTTGCAGGAAATGGGCCGAAAAGCCGGGATTTTGATTCCGGACTCATCCACCAATCAAGAAATTGCACTCGCGTTTGGAGATCGGCCTGCAGGCGGTGAATTCAGATTTCTCTCCCGTGCGTACGAATATATTTATTATGGTGATTTCAAGCCTTCGCCGGATCTCTACCAGTCGCTCAGGATCAAATTTGAAGATTTTCAAAAATCCCTTTCCTCTTGAAAAATTCAAAGCGACAAGTCATTTTCATATTGGTTTTGGCTTGCTTGGGATGCGCATGCAACCATCAAAAAATCCTTAACAAAAGAGTCACCCTGTGGAGGATGGACCCAATTCCCTACGGTACTAAATATGCTTTTGACAATTTGCCCATGATTTTTCCGGATGCTGACATTCGCACCAGCCGCAATATCCCGCAATTGCTGCAAAATGTAAGCAGCGATGATACCCTTCGGACGCTCATGGTTGTGAGCGGCAGATTTGACGCGGATTCCGACGAGATGAATGCCCTCATCCGCTTTGCTTCATTTGGAAACCAGGTTTTTATCTCTTGTCAGGAGTTAGGAGATTCTGTCTCGGGAATGCTTCACTTGAAATGGACGGTTTCTTTTGACCCTTTCAAAGACAGCGCTCAATGCAGTATACTGAATCCTGCGTCCGGTCAATATGATGAATTTGGATATCCCGGTTATGGGATGGATTCATATTTCGAAGCGATTGATACGGGTTTTGCGGAGGTCCTGGGTAAGAACAGCGAGGGCAAACCGGATTTCATACGTATTCCCTTTCCTCAAGGTGGCGCCATTTACCTCCACCTGAATCCCTTTGCTTTCACCAATTTTTTTCTTCTCCACCGTGAGAACAAATCTTACTATGATTTGGCGCTTTCCAACCTTCCGGCAAAGTCCAAGGTCGTGGAATGGTCGGAATATTTCCGGTATTCGAAGAATGGCAACTTTTCCGCTTTCCATTTTATCAAAAGCAACCGGTCGCTTCGCTGGGCATTCTGGCTTACCTTGGTTTTATTCGGAATCCTTTTTTTGGTGGATTCCAAACGAAAGCAAAGGCCCATAACTGAAATTCCCGCCTTGCAAAATGCATCGGTTGATTTTGTGAAAACCGTCGGTCGTTTGTATTTCCAGCAAAAAAATAATCAGAATCTAGCAATTAAAATGATCACGGCATTTTTAGAAAACGTCCGATCGGCATATAATCTATCCACGTCCATGCTCAATGATGAATTCATTCAAAAACTCGCTTTTCGGACCGGAATACCGATAAACCAGATTCAACACTTGGTCTATACCATTCATGAAATACGAATGAATCCCCATGTATCTGATCCAGAAATAATGGATCTTCACCAGCAAATCAATCAATTCAACAAACAGGATTAAAAAGATGGAAGAAAATTTATTCGGCGAAAGAACCCCATTAACGGAATTCAGTGAAGTTTTGGAAAAACTAAAGACAGAAATCGGTAAAGTAATTGTTGGACAAAACCAGATGATTGAGCTGCTGATCGCCGGCATTCTGGCCGATGGCCACATCCTCATTGAAGGCGTACCGGGAGTGGCCAAAACACTTACTGCCAAACTGCTTAGCCGGTCCATTGATGTGGGTTTTTCCAGGATTCAGTTTACACCCGATCTGATGCCTGGAGATGTGATCGGGTCATCGATATTTAATCCCCGGGAAATGTTGTTTCAGTTCCGCCCCGGGCCCATTTTTAGCAACATAGTGCTCATTGACGAAATAAACCGTGCACCCGCCAAAACGCAGGCAGCGCTCTTTGAGGTGATGGAAGAAAGGCAGATCACGGTGGATGGCCAAACCATGAAGATGCAACAGCCCTTCCTGGTCATTGCTACCCAAAATCCCATCGAGCAGGAGGGGACCTACCACCTCCCTGAAGCGCAGTTGGATCGGTTTCTCTTCAAAATAAAAGTCGACTATCCCAATGCCGAAGATGAAGTAGTTGTCGTGATGAAACATCACCAGCATCTGGGCTCACTGATGGGGGACCTTGTAAAGCCGGTCATGAATGCATTGGTTATCGACAACCTTCGACGGCTAGTGGCTTCCATTCACGTAGAAGAAAAACTGATTCGATATATTGTCACTGTCGTGGCCTCTACCAGACAACACAAGTCTATTTATCTGGGCGCCTCACCCCGGGCTTCCATCGGCATCTTGCAGGCATCCAAAGCGATTGCGGCCATGAAAGGCCGTGACTTTGTTCTGCCGGACGACATCCTGTATGTAATACCCCCTGTCCTGCGTCACCGCTTGGTTTTATCTCCCGAAAAGGAAATGGAAGGTGGTACCACAGATGATGTCATCAATCAAATCATTCAGTCCTCGGAAATACCGAGATAATATGAAAAGCTTGAAATTGTTATACCGGTCATTGTTTTTTGGAAAATGGTTTTACCGTATTTCAGCTGGTATCATTTTTTTATTCGTCCTATCCTATGGTATCGCCCCGCTTTATCAGGCTGCCCTATTTGCTTTCCTCGTTTTCATCTTCCTAATAATCCTGGATTTTGGAATTTTATTTATCAGGCAAAATCCGGCGACACTCGAACGCGTTTTACCAGAACGCCTGAGCAATGGTGATGAAAATACGCTGCAATGGCAAATTGAAAATCACTTCCCGTTTCGAGTTTACTTCGAGCTGATCGACGAATTTCCGGAATACTGGCAGATAAGAGATTTCAAATATAAATTCCGGTTGGAGCCAGGTGAAAAAAAGATCCTGGATTATAAGTTTCGGCCCAAAGAACGGGGTGAATTTATTTTTGGTAACATGCAATTGTTTATGAAGTCGCCCCTTCGGTTGCTACACCGCCGAAAAACATTTGCTGCCCAAGAATCCGCTAAAGTATATCCTGGTTTTATGCTGCTGCGACAACTGGAATTTAAAACCCACATCAGCGATCCCGGAAATATTGGATATAAACAAGTAAGAAAGACGGGCCACAGCCTGGAATTTGAACAAATAAGAGAATTTGTCTCCGGAGATGATATCAGGAGCATAAACTGGAAGGCTACAGGCAGAACCGGTGGACAGTTGATGGTCAACAATTATACGGACGAAAAAAGCCAGCAGGTATATTGTATCATTGACAAGGGAAGGACCATGAAAATGGCCTTTGAGGGCATTAGTTTGCTAGATTATGCGGTCAATGCGACCCTGGCCATGAGTTCCATAGCCATTTCCCGGCAAGACCGGGCGGGGCTCATCAGTTTCGCAGACAAAGCGGGAGATTTTTTACCAGCCAGTCACCGGGCGACCCAGATGACATCCCTGGTGAACACCCTGTATAATTTGCAAACGAGGTTTCTGGAATCTGATTTTGCTTTCTTACACAAACTTGTTAAGACGCGTATCACGCAAAGAAGCCTGCTGATCCTTTTTACTAATTTTGAATCGCTGGCTGCATTGAGCAGGCAATTACCCTATCTGCGCAATATTTCCAGGAAACACCTTTTGTTGGTTGTTTTTTTTGAAAATACTGCTTTGGAACAACTTGCTTCCGGAGAAGCCGACAATATAGAAAGGCTCTATGAGAAAGTAATCGCGGAAAAATTCATGTTGGAAAAGAAACTGATCGTTAAAGAATTGCAACAATATGGAATTGCTGCCTTACTGACCGCACCGGAAAAGTTAACCGTGGATACCGTTAACAAGTACCTGGAGATTAAGGCCCGGCGAGAAATTTAAAATTGATATGTTGCCCATGGTGAATTCATTTGAAGAAGGACGCATGATTCTGGTCAATAAACCACTTTTATGGACTTCGGCGGACGTCGTAAAAAAAATACGAAACCAAGTACATGTTAAAGTGGGCCATGCCGGCACCCTGGATCCGCTGGCAACAGGACTTCTGATTCTTTGTACCGGAAAGTTTACAAAAAAAATAAATGAGTACATGTCCCAGGAAAAGGAATATACAGGCACATTCACCCTGGGAGCGACGACACCTTCATTCGATCTGGAAACGGAAAGGGAAAATACCAAGGAATATCGGCAGGTGACGAAAGAAGAGCTGGACACCGTTTGCCGGCGGTTCATAGGAGAAATTATCCAGGTACCACCTGTATACTCGGCCATCAAGAAAAATGGTGAACGTTCTTACGATCTGGCCAGGCAGGGAAGGGCTGTGGCGCTGGAAGGAAGAAAAATAACGATACGGGAATTTGAGATGACCATTCAGGAACTGCCGGTTGTTCGTTTCCGGGTAGTCTGTTCAACGGGTACCTATATTCGCAGTCTGGCGCATGATGTTGGACAGGCGCTGGGTTGTGGAGCTTTTCTTAGTGCTCTTTGCAGAACCAGGATTGGGGAATATCTTTTAGAAGATGCCATTGATCCTGAAAAACCTTTGGCCATCAGAATGGATAATTGAGCCCGAGCTGGAGTTGGCCGCTTCCCAGGCTGAGTTTGTAAAACCAGGACTCTGATCCCTCCAATGCTTCGGGATCATGAATTTTGTACGACCAGTCAAAGCGGATCAAAAAATAATTGAAATCTATTCGAAGACCGGTGCCGGCACCTACTGCCAATTCTTTGTAAAACGTACTGAACTGAAAATTACTGCCCTTGCCCAGGGATGACGTATCGATCGGTTGCCAGCTCCAAATATTACCGATATCGGTGAACAGGGCCGACCTGAATTTAATTCCGAAAAGGGTGCCCAGCAGAAAGCGGTATTCTGCGTTGAATTCAAGTTTCATGTCACCATATCGCAGGTCCTGGTTGTTGAGCGAATCCGTATAATATTTGGAAGATCCAAGACCCAGATTGCGGACCCGCCAGGCGCGCATGCTGTTGGGACCGCCCGCGTAAAATGCTTTGAAAGATGGAAGGGTATGCTCGTATCCGGAATCCGTCAGACCATAAGCATAACCCGCTCCGGCATAAGCTCGGAAAGCCATTTGATTTTTGCCGTAGTCGATGGTGTGACGGAACTCTACCTGTGCACGGATATAGCGCAAAAGGGCGCCTTTATCCAGGGTTTTAAAAAAACCGAGAAGGGCTCCGCTTTCCTCGAAATCCAAGAGTAAATAATTGATCTTATTTCCCTTTGCCCGAACAAGGTTATAAGCGAATTGTTGTCCGATAACCAAACCCGGCCTGAATGAAATCTGCAGGGGCGGATTTTCCTGAAGAAGTGTTTTAAAACTGTCTTCAATCACCGGATAAGAATAGTTCTCAATGTTAATGGGTTTCCATAAATAATTTTTGGTAACCGAAAAAGTCAGGTCCTTGTCTTTATGTAACTCGATTTTTGACCATTGATAACCAAATGAAATGTTTTCGTTTACCTGGGTGAAAAAGTCAAAGCGGTAAACGTATCCGGCATTCACATTGATCAGGGTTTGTGTATGGTATCCTTTCTCTTCCAAATTGGCGGGGAAATTCAGAAAGGGGATGATATGGATGATATGGGGAATGGCAATGGTATGGGATGCACTGGTTAGAACAGTCTGAATTAAGCCGTTGGTTCCCAGTTCGATCCCGCCCGTTAGATTGGTGTTTGTCAGGATCGATTGCCGGTAGGCATTCCGGTTTTGTAATCCAAGGACCAAGCTGGTTCCAAAAAGATTTCCCGTGGTAATGATTCCACTGTTGGTATTGTAACTGGTTTCCAGGGCCAGGGAAAGTTTTTGCTTTTTGGCGGGATACATATGAAGGGTCAGGTCGAGCAGACTGTCATTGAGGGGCGATCGCTGAAATTCGATATTGTTGTATTCCCAGGCTGAGAACTGGCTGAGCCGGTTTGCTGTCCTGAAATAATCCTGCTGTCTATACAATCCGCCCGGATACATATAGATATTGTCTGAGATAAAGGAAAGTTTAAATTTATCGGTTCGGCTGATATATTTTACTTTGTTGATGATCACCGTGTCGGTATGGACAGGAATGGTATCTTCTCCTACGGGCAGATCGGGGTAAACAGTGACATCGCCGATATAAAATTTTCTTAAGTGCGTCGAATCACGAACCGGTCTTTGTTTGACAATGATGGTGATGGTAGGATTTTCTTTACGCTGCTTAAATTTTTCCAGCAGCTCTGCCTGCTCAATGGGATCCAGGGATGGATCGATGAGCGCGGCGAAAACGGTATCCTGCTCTATATACAAATCTTCCCTGGAAAAACGAAAGTATCCGTTGTTTCGAAAACTATCTACCAGGCGCGAGATTTCGTTGTTCAGGATGGTTCTTGAATAAGGCTGTCCGACCTTGATTAGGGACTGTGGCCTGGATTCCATGGTAATGGATTGCAATTCCGGTGTATAAAGACGGAAACCAACAGAGTCAAAAACCAACTGTCTGCCCGGTGTCACGTCAAATTTCACATACACTCTTTGTTCTTCTCGGCTTTGTCCTTTGAGTTTTCCGCTTTTTATAATTTTTCCGGGATGAACGGTTTTGTAAATCACTGTATCTTTTATGACAGGGGCATAGTATCCATTCGCATACATGAGTGCGTTCATAAAAGTTAAGGAGCGACTGAGGCTCATGGAATCATACACAGGCGGATTTTCCAGCTTTTTATAAATAACATGACCTTTCCATGGCCAGTTAAAAGCGGTGATGGTTTTTGCCTGGAGACTATCATCAATCTGGTTTTCCAGGTTTTGGGTGAGGTCCTGTTTCTGTACCGATTTCATGTCGCCATTGACCTGAACAGAAGTTTTGAAAACAAAGGGTTTTCCTCTTGGGAAGTCTACCGGAACCCGGCATGAAAAGAGGGCAAAAATGAGAACCGCCGGAACGATTGCAGGTCTGATCAGTGATGTAACTTGCCGGCAATATGACATATTATTAAAACGCGGAATCCATGCTTGTAAAATCGCAGGTCAAATATATCCAAAGTTTAGGCCATAAAAAATTTCGCGATGCAGAAGGCGTCTTTGTTGCAGAAGGTCCGAAGATCGTTTCGGAGCTAATGCAATCCGATAAAGTCAAGCTGGTACACTGTTTTGCAACAGAAGGCTGGTTGAGTGAAAACATGCAATATGCTTCTTCTGATCCAGCCATGTTTGTCAAAACCGACGAAAAGCAGTTGGAGAGAATTTCATTTCATCCAACTCCCAACCAGGTGCTGGCAGTTTTTACAAAACCGGTTTTCCCCGCCTCGCCCATTCCTGCGGGTGTTACCCTTTTGCTCGATACCATTCAGGATCCCGGTAATCTGGGTACTATTTTAAGAACGGCAGACTGGTTTGGGGTCCAAAAGATCGTGTGCAGCGCAAACACCACCGATGTATTCGGTCCCAAAGTAGTGCAATCGGCGATGGGAAGCATCGTCAGAGTAGAACTAATCTATACGGATTTGCAGGAATATATCGTTGCCCACCCGGATATCCCACTATATGCAACGACGTTAGACGGAGAGGATCTGCAGGGTAAAATTCATTTATCAAAAGCCTTTTTGCTGATTGGAAATGAGTCCCGTGGAGTCAGTCAGCATCTGGAGCGGCTTGCTGTCAAACGTTTCCGTATTCCGGGCAAAGGGGGAGCCGAATCCCTGAATGCCGCTGTAGCGACCGGCATCTTTCTATCCCAAATTGAAGTCCTTAATCAAACCCGATAGCTCGTACGGGACTCAACCGGCGAACGATATAAAAACTGGGCAACAGTAAGACGGAAAAACAAACCACAAAGGTGCCCAGGTTTATCCAACACACCTCCAACCAGCTTATTTTAACTACGGCTGTTGCGATAAAATAAGTGTCTTCCGGCAAGGTGATAATCCCATAATGGTCTTGAAGCCAGTAGACCAGGAGACCCAATAAATTTCCAATCAATATTCCTCCAAAGGTTATCAGCGCACCATGGTAAAGAAATACCTGTTGAATGTTTTTGTTGTAGGCACCGAAGGATTTCAAAATGCCGATCATATGGGTTCTTTCAAGCAATAAAATAATCAGACAGGTAACCAGGTTTAATATGGCAACCAGGATCATGATGACGATCACGATCACGATCGTATTATTCATCAGGTTGAGCCAGTCAAAAATGTTTCCATATATTTCTTTGATAGACCGGCTGTTCCATTTGGAAGGCAATTTTTCGAAAATGCGATTGCTGACCGAATCGGCATTCTGGTAATCTTTGATAAATATTTCGTAACCGCCGATTTCCTTCGCGTTCCAATTGTTAAGTCGCTGGATAAGCCGGATATCCACCAGGGCATTCATGCGGTCATAGTTCTCTATACCCGTTTTAAAAATACCAGCCACCACCATGGGGCGCACCCTTCTGCTGCCATCGGTTTGAATGAAATAAATAAATAGTTTATCACCGGTTTTTAATTTCAACTGATTGGCCGTATAAGCAGATAAATTGATCTCATTGCTATACCCGCTGTCTGGAAATTGAATCCATCGACCCGACTTTAAATAGTCCTTCATATGGACAAATGAATAGGTTGGCTCGACGCCCTTTAATTTCAATCCTTCAAAACTTTCCGGGCCTTTGAGGATGGCATCCTTGGTGGCATAGGCGTGAACAGATTCGACGGAGGGGTCCTGCCTGATAACCCGTAACACGGTATCATTCAACGGTACGGGTTGTTCTTCAGAAATTTCTGTCTGTCCTGCCTCGTAACGTTGTACCCGGATATGACCCGAAAACCCGTACATTTTAGAGGAGATGGCTGATTGAAAACCTTGAGTAAAAGCAATCGTAAGGATCATCGCCATCACACTGATTGCGGCGGCTGCTATGGCCAGCCGTATGATAAACCGGGAATAGGAGTGTTCGCTGTTAAATGCTATGCGACGTGCAATAAATCGGGAAACGTTCAATCGTGAAATTTTAACACTCAAAAATAGACTTCCCGTCGGTGCCAGAAAAGTTTTTTAAGGAATTGCAGTATCATTGCATCATCAAGTTTATGAAATACTTTTTGATTCTTGTAGTTTTTGCCGTTGGCGAACTCAAAGCCCAGGCGCCCGACTCCATTTATATGCCAAATATCTGCAGTGCCAAACTCTATCTAAAGGGAAATCAGCTGGCTTACCCGGTTATTTCTCCCGGCGGCGATAGTCAACTGGAACTGGTATTTGATGACCTGGATGCAGATGTAAAATCGTACTATTATACTTACCAGCTCTGTAATGCAGATTGGAAGCCGGTAGAGATCAGCACGTTTGATTATATAAAAGGATTTGCACAAAATCAAATAACGGATTATCGTTATTCTTCTGTGGCCTTGGTTCACTACACCCACTATCATATTCGATTGCCCGAGACCAATTCCCATATCACCCTTTCGGGCAATTACCTGCTTAAAGTCTATCTGAACAACGACACCGCTCAACTTGCCTTTACCAAGAGACTGCTGGTTGTCCAGAATGCTGTGGCAATTTCTGCACAGATTCTTCAGCCCATGAATCCCCAGTTCTCCGGAACCCACCAAAAACTGCAGTTTACCGTCAATAGCAAATCATTAACTATTTCGAGTCCCTTCCAGCAGCTGCATGTCGTCATACTCCAGAACAACCGGTGGGATAACGCCATTTATATGGGCAATCCTTCCTTTTATTCAGGAACGACTTTTCAATACAACAGCGATGATATTCCTGTATTCCCGGGAGGCAATCAATGGCGATATATTGATTTGCAAAGCTTCCGGTTTCAAAGTGACCGGATAGCAAAAGCGGATTACCAGAAAAATGGTACCGTCTTATATGCAAAACCGGACAAAGACAGATCTGGGCAGCCTTATTATTTTTATGGAGATAATAATGGAGCCTATGTCATGCAGACAACGGACCTGGTGGACCCCAACTGGCAGGCGGACTATGCGCGGGTACATTTTGCTTTTGTACCTCCTGACAAAACCCCCTTTGAAGACAAGGATCTTTATTTGATGGGTGAATTTACCGGCTATAAGATCAACGATGCCACCAAAATGACATTTAATGCTACTACGGGTGCCTATGAGGGAACCGCCCTGCTGAAAATGGGCCTATACAATTATGCCTACGTAACCCTAAACAGTCATGACCGCAGCTCCGGTCCTTCCTTTGAGTTTACGGAAGGCAACTTTTTTGAGACCGAGAACAATTATGATATCCTGGTCTATTATCGACCCCTTGGTAGCCGCGCCGATCAGCTGGTTGGAATGTACTCGCTCAATACGATGAATACCGTTCGCTAGGCTTACTGCTTCACGCTTAGCACTTAAGGCGGCTAGAATGATTTTCCATTTCCTCGACCCTGACACTTACTGCCTTCTTCATCCGGGACAAAAAAACTATTGGGGGACGATCGGATCTGGCTAAGCTCTTTGATTTAAATCTAAAACAGTTACCTTTGCAGCGGCAAGTCTTATACGGCCAGCTCCTGCTGAATCCCCCAGGGCCGGAAGGCAGCAAGGGTAGGTGGTTGAGCGGTGCGATATAAGTAACTTGCCATTTTTTTTGAACTTATTTTAAACCATTATATGAAATTTTTTATTGATACCGCGAATCTGGACCAGATCCGGGAAGCCAATGATCTGGGGATTCTGGACGGGGTGACTACCAATCCGTCCCTGATGGCCAAGGAAGGTATTCGGGGAGAAGAAAATATCACAAAACACTACAAAACAATTTCTGATATCGTAAAAGGAGATGTCAGTGCTGAGGTAGTTTCTACAGATTTTGATGGGATTGTGGCAGAAGGTAAAAAGCTGGCAAAAATCAATTCGAACATTATTGTGAAAGTCCCGATGATCAAAGAAGGGGTTAAAGCGATGAAATGGTTTACCGACAACGGAATTGCCACCAATTGTACCCTTGTATTTTCTGCAGGTCAAGCGATTCTGGCTGCCAAGGCAGGTGCTAAATATGTATCTCCCTTTATCGGACGGATCGACGATTCCAATTGGGATGGTATTGAATTGATCGCGCAAATTTCCAATATTTACGCGATCCAGGGTTACGATACAGAAATTCTGGCTGCTTCTATCCGGAGTTCCTTGCATATTGTTCGCTGTGCAGAAGCGGGAGCCAATGTGATCACCAGTCCGTTGGAATCCATTTTAGGTTTGCTGAAACATCCGCTAACCGACATCGGACTAGCCAAATTTCTCGCAGACGCCAAAGGGAATAAATAAAAATAATTTTGAGCTCTGACTGTCGCTGGTTATTTTTGTAGTGATAGATATGAAAAAAAGTTTCACCATACACCATCATCATTCCTTACCCCGCCGGTAGGCTGCTGATGTTTTGTATAAACAATATTATGGCAGGGGCTTATCGAAAGATAAGCCCCTTTTTATTGAATAGCTTATCGAAAGATAAGCCCCTTTTTATTGAATAGCTTATCGAAAGATAAGCCCCTTTTTATTGAATAGCTTATTGAAAAATTGACTCATATGCAAACCCGGTTGAAAATCGCCATTCAGAAATCAGGAAGGCTTTACGATGATTCTCTCAGCTTACTGAAAGACTGTGGGATAGATCTGAAAAATGGGATTAATAAACTCAAAACAGAAGCGGATAATTTCCCCATGGAAGTCTTTTTTCTGCGCGATGATGATATTCCACAATACGTAGAAGACGCTGTAGCAGATGTCGGGATTGTCGGAGAAAATGTTATTTATGAGAAAAATAAAAAAGTGACGATTTCTGAAAAACTTGGGTTTGGGAAATGCCGTTTGTCGGTAGCCGTCGGTAGAAGTGAAGTTTATCAAAATTGCCGTCATCTGGAAAACAAAAAAATCGCTACCACTTACCCCGTACTCGTGGGGAAATTCCTAAAAGAAAATAATTTGAAGGCTGAGATACATGAGATTAGCGGCTCGGTAGAGATAGCCCCTGGTATCGGATTGGCAGATGCCATAGTGGATCTGGTAAGCAGCGGATCTACCTTATTTATGAATGGACTTAAGGAGGTGGAAACGATTTTGCATTCCGAAGCGGTTTTGATCCGGCATCCGCAGTTGGGTAAGCCCCAACAGCAGATCCTGGAAAAATTGTTGTTCCGAATCCGGTCAGTCAGAAAAGCCAGGCATACAAAATACATTCTCTTAAACGCACCCAATGAAAAGCTTTCAGAAATTATTTCCTTGCTTCCCGGCATGAAAAGTCCGACCGTCCTGCCGCTAGCAGAACCGGGATGGAGCAGTGTGCACAGTGTCGTGAATGAAAATGATTTTTGGGAAATTATTGAAAAATTAAAAGGGGCGGGAGCCCAGGGAATATTGGTCGTGCCGATAGAAAAAATGATACTGTAATGCCCATCTTGCCGATTATAGAAAATCCTCCAAAGCCATCCTGGAAAAGTCTTCTTACCAGACCGGTAATAGAGCCGGACGGTTTGCGGGATACGGTTCGGGAAATTCTGGAGGATGTAAAAGCCCATGGGGATCCAGCGGTAGACAAGTATGCACAGCGATTTGATAAAACCTTCCTCAAGGAACGCCGGGTATCCCAGCAGGAACTGGAAGAGGCGGCCAGCCATCTGAGCGAAGAATTAAAGACCGCCATCCGGCAGGCTAAAAAAAACATCGAAACCTATCACCGCCAACAGCTCACGGTGGAACCGGTCGTCGAAACGGTTCCGGGTATCCGATGCTGGCGGAGGTCGTCTGCCATTGAAAAAGTGGGTCTCTATATTCCCGGGGGAACGGCTCCTTTGTTTTCCACCCTGCTGATGCTGGGTGTTCCGGCCAGACTGGCGGGATGTGAGGAAATCGTGGTATGCTCGCCACCGCAAAAAGACGGCAGCCTGCATGCCGCGGTTTTATATACCGCAAATCTTTTGGGGATACAGCGAGTTTTCAAAGTAGGCGGTATACAGGCAATCGCAGCCATGGCATTTGGTACCCAGACGATTCCCGCGGTCTATAAAATTTTTGGACCGGGCAACCAATACGTGACCCAGGCCAAAAAAGCCATCCAGCAGGATGGTATTGCCATTGACATGCCGGCTGGACCCAGCGAATTGGCCGTATATGCCGACGATACCGCCAGCGCTTCATTCGTAGCTGCTGATCTTTTATCCCAGTGTGAACACGGTTCAGACAGTCAGGTGATCCTGGTCACCGATCACCGCGATTTTGCCGTGCAAGTAAATGACTCACTGGCATCCCAATTGGAAAAAATACCCAGGAAGTCCGTAGCCATGAAGTCTTTGGGCAATAGTAAAATAATTATCCTGGATGACCCGGCGGTCTCCATTGAATTTCTAAACGAATATGGCCCGGAACACCTGATTCTAGTCTGTCGGGATGCGGAAATGCTGGCCGAAATGGTTCGCAATGCCGGCAGTGTTTTTATCGGCAACTATGCCCCAGAGAGCGCGGGAGACTATGCCAGTGGTACCAACCATACACTCCCAACCAATGGTTTTGCCCGGGCTTACGGTGGTGTGGGTGTGGATAGTTTTGTCAAAAAGATAAGTTTTCAGCAAATTTCACGAGAGGGGCTGGAAGCGATCGGCAAAACCGTCATAGAAATGGCCACGGCAGAAGGATTGGAGGCACATGCCGAAGCGGTAAGAATCCGGTTGGGGACCTAAGTCTGCATTAAGAAATTTCGATGGGTTCCTGTCATTGCTCGAGCGAAGACCAGTCGATTGCGATCAATTTAATGATACAATAACTTATCAGATGAAAGATGTAAACCTGTTGCTGCGAAACAACATCAAGAAACTGGTTCCCTATGCATCGGCGCGGGATGAATTCAGTGGTTCTGCCCATATATTTCTGGATGCCAATGAGAACAGCCTCGGTTCCCCGATAACGCCTGCTTTTAACCGGTATCCCGACCCGCACCAGGTCAGAATCAAAGAACGCCTTACACAGATCAAGGGTCTACCGGAGAAAAATATTTTTCTTGGAAATGGCAGTGATGAGTGCATCGATCTTTTGTACCGGGCTTTTTGCAATCCCGGAGTGGACAACATAATCATCCATCCGCCTACTTATGGGATGTATGAAGTCAGCGCGCATATCCATGATATTGAAGTTCGCAGAGCCTTGCTTACCTCCGATTTCGAATTGAATCTGGCAGCCACCGAAGAACTTATTGATGAACATACGAAAATCTTATGGATCTGTTCGCCCAATAACCCCACGGGAAATGCTTTTGACCACAGCAGCATCGAAATCATACTGAACAATTTTGACGGACTTGTTGTAATCGATGAAGCCTACATCAATTTTTCCCGTCAGCAAAGTTTTATCAGGGATTTGACAGAATATCCAAATCTGGTAATCCTGCAAACCCTGAGCAAGGCCTGGGGACTGGCTGGCCTTCGACTGGGTATGGCATTTGCAAGTGAAAAGATTGTTGATATATTGAATAAAATCAAAGCCCCCTATAATATTGGCCAGGCTACCCAGGAGCTGGTGTTGGCGGCGCTGGGCGAAACCGAAAAGGTAAACAGCATGATCCGGGATATTGTGAGGATGCGCAACGAACTGGCCGAAAAAATCAGCCGTTTATCCGCCGTAATGAACGTTTATCACAGTGAAGCAAACTTTTTACTCGTAAAAATTAAAAACGCTCGACAGATCTATGAATCTTTACTGGCTGAAGGCGTCGTGGTCCGTGACCGGAGTTCAGCGCCCGGCTGTACGGATTGTTTGCGGATAACAGTGGGAACCGGTGAGCAAAATGATCGGCTGTTGAACTTATTACAGGATTTGGAAAAAACAATTTGAAATATTTTTATTCTTTTAAAAAAATAAAACTGTATGAAACCGTTCAATATTTTATTTTACTTGTTGATAGTTGTTGTTACCGCCTGCAATGCTTCCAGTTCCGGCACTCAGAACGGCTCTGATACCGGAAAAGTTTTCCAGATCACACCCTCCAAACCGGATGTGGCCCTTACATTGCCTTCAGGTTTTACCGCTACGGTCTTTGCAGACGGCTTGGGAAAAGCGCGCCATATCTGCGTAACCCCTTCTGGATATATTTATGTCAAACTGGACGGGACCAAAAACAAAGGCACGATCGTTCGCCTAAAAGATACCAACGGCGATGGGGTAGCCGACGAGGAGTTGGATTTTGGAACCTTCAAGGGAACCGGAATCGGTATTAAAAACGGATACCTGTATGCATCTTCAGACCAGGATGTTTTCCGTTTTAAACTCAATGAGGATGGAACAGTGGCCAACGCGGCGGCTCCCGAAAAAATCATTTCCGGATTGATTTCCCGGGGAGAACACGAAGCCAAGGCTTTTACACTGGACAACGACGGAAACATCTACGTGAATATCGGAGCCTATTCCAATTCCTGTCAGGTTGAAGATAGAAAAACGGGTTCTCTGGGAATGAAACCCTGTCCCATCTTGGACTCTGCTGCCGGCATTTGGCAGTTCCGGGCAGACAAGCTCAATCAGACTTATGCAGACGGCAACCGCTACGCCACTGGTTTGCGCAACGTAGTGGGAATTGATTGGAATACTTCCAACAATACCTTGTTTGTCATGCAGCATGGCCGCGATCAATTGACCATGTTCCCCCAATATTATGATGATAAGAAAAATGCGGTTCTTCCGGCCGAATGCCTGTATGAACTGCATAAGGGAGACAATGCAGGTTGGCCCTATATTTATTATGATCCTGCACAAAACAAAAAAATACTCATGCCTGAATATGGAGGAGACGGGGTAAAAACTGCGGGTGAAGACGCCATTGATCCGGTGGTGGCTTTTCCGGCACATACAGCCCCCAACGGACTTTTGTTTTATACCGGCAGTCAGTTTCCTGAAAAATATAAAAACGGGGCTTTCATCGCATTCCATGGATCCTGGAACCGGGCGCCGGAGCCTCAGGAGGGCTTTTATGTAGCTTTCGTACCTTTCAGCAATGGCAAACCATCTGGTAATTGGGAAATTTTTGCCAATAATTTTTCGGGTAGTCCTGAAAAAACAGCGTCGGGAAGAGCCATGCATCGCCCTTGCGGCCTGGCACAAGGACCCGACGGGGCATTGTATGTGACCGATGACAGCAAAGGAACGATCTGGAGAATAACCTATAAATAAAATGAAAATTTTTTCGACTGTTTTTTTCTATTTTCTCTTTTTTTGTTTGCTGTCCTTGCCGGTATTTTTGAAAGCGCAATCCAATCACTGCGCGGTAAAGAAATCACCTTTTCGGATATCCATGGATTCGGGCAAAGTCATTTATGCTCGCCTATGCCTGGCCTGTCACCAGGCAGATGGCCTGGGTGCTTCCAATATGAATCCACCTTTGAATGGCAAGGACGTTTCAGGTGACAAAAATAAGCTTATAGAGATCGTGATAAAAGGACTCGCTACCCATCAGGAAATAGATGGAAACAAATACCAAAATGTGATGCCACCTCATCCGGAAATGAAGGATAGGGAAATTGCAGATGTGCTGACCTATATCCGAAACAGTTTTGGAAACAAAGCGTCGGCTGTGAAGGCCTCGGAAGTTAAATCAACCCGAAGCAAGCTGAAATGAGTCTGATGAAAAGAATTTTATTTATAGACCGCGATGGAACGCTGATCAAAGAAGCGCCACCCAGCTACCAGGTGGATGATTTCAGTAAACTCGAATTTTATAAGGGGGTGTTTGAATTCATGGGAAGAATCGCCCGGGAAATGGACTATGAACTGGTTATGGTAACCAACCAGGACGGACTGGGAACTACTGCTTTTCCTGAAAATACTTTTTGGCCGGTACAGAACTTCGTCATGAACAGTTTTGCAAATGAGGGGATTGATTTCAGTGCCGTTCATATCGATCGATCTTTTCCGGAAGATCATTCTCCCAATAGAAAACCGGGAACAGGTATGCTCAAAGAATATATGGACAATAACCGGTACGATCTTCCCGGATCTTACGTAATCGGCGACCGCATCACCGATGTCCAATTGGCAAAAAATCTGGGGTGCAAAGCGATCTGGTTGAAACAAGACGCCGAACTGGGTGCTAAAGAAGTCCAGGATTCGCAGAAGGCTCTGGAGGAAGTAGTCGCCCTGGAATCCACTTGCTGGTCGGATATTTACTCGTTTCTGAAACTGGGTTTGCGGCAGGTGGTACATGAAAGGAATACCCGGGAAACAAAAATCAGGATTGAATTGAATGCCGATGGAAATGGGAAAGCCGATATCCATACGGGTCTTGCTTTTTTTGATCATATGCTCGATCAGATCGCACGTCATGGAAAAATGGATTTGAAAATTGATGTCCAGGGTGATCTCCATATTGATGAACACCATACCATTGAAGATACCGGCATTGCGTTGGGAGAAGCCATGTCCAAAGCGCTTGCTGACAAAAGAGGGATGGAACGATATGGTTTCGCCTTGCCGATGGATGAAGCAGATGCTCAAGTGTTACTGGATTTTGGCGGAAGGAACTGGATAGTCTGGAATGCGCATTTCCAAAGGGAAAAAGTCGGAGACATGCCGACGGAGATGTTCTTTCATTTTTTCAAATCTTTTTCAGATGCCGCCCGGTGCAATCTCAATATCAGCTGCCACGGCCAGAACGAGCATCACAAAATCGAAGCGATTTTCAAGGCGTTCGCCAAAGCCATTCGAATGGCAGTAAAGAAAGATCCGCTCCAGGAGGGGCTTCCGACGACCAAGGGGATAATTTAAGGGAATTTGGTAATTTCAAAATGAACACGCATATTTGCAAAGCATGACAAATCAGATACTCAATAAAGCATGGTGGTGGCATACAAACTCCGTTCGGGGCGCGTAATGCGATCGCTATGTTATTAAACATATCAGGCCCCGGTTCATTCCGGGGCTTTTTTTATTTCAGCCCAAATGGTTAAGAGAAAGAATTTCTGGCGACGCCTTAGTTTTTAAAAAAAGTAAGTTCTCACAATGAAAAAGATACTTCTCCATACGACCTATAAAAAATTGCTGTCGGACATATATACGCCGGTAGGAATCTATTTACGGGTTCGTGACCGGTTTCGAGATACGGTATTGCTGGAAAGCACCGACTATCACGCATCTGAAAACAGTTTTTCATTTATTTGTATCAACGCCATTGGGGGCGTTGAAATCTCCGATGCCCGTCAAATGGAATGTAAGTTGCCCGGACGGCCTACAGAAAAATACGCCCTTCAGGATGCCCGCGTACCGTCCCTGCTCTGGGACTTTATGGATCATTTTGATGTGCAGGGAGCCGACGAAAAACCGGTGCGAACCGCTCAAAGCCTTTTTGGTTATACCACCTATGATGCCGTTCGTTTTTTTGACCAGATCCATCTGGAGGAAAAACAGGAACCTGCCCTTATTCCCCTGATGCGTTACCGCCTCTATCAATACGTGATCGCCATCAACCATTTTAAGGATGAACTATATATTTGTGAAAATCAGGTCGAAGGAATAAAAAGCGATTTGGCGCTGGTGGAATCGCTGATCCGTTCCAAAGACGTGCCAGTTTATCCTTTTCAACTCCAGGGACCGGAAACCAGCAATATGACCGATGAGGATTACCGGGATATGGTGAGCAAGGGCATTAAGAGCTGCTTGCGTGGAGATGTATTTCAAATTGTACTCAGCAGGCGATTCAAACAAGGATTTACCGGAGATGAATTCAATGTCTACCGGGCCCTCAGGAATGTTAATCCAAGTCCCTATTTGTTTTATTTCGACTACGGGGATTACCGCCTGATGGGCTCTTCCCCAGAATCCCAGGTTTTAATCAAGGACGGCAAAGCCATCATGCATCCCATTGCCGGAACATGCAAAAGGACAGGCAACGATGAAACAGACAAGGAAAATGCCGACGCGCTCTTAATAGACGCCAAAGAAAACGCAGAACATGTCATGCTGGTGGATCTGGCCCGCAATGACCTGAGCCGGCAGTGTTCGGAGGTTTCGGTTGTCTATTACCGGGAAGTTCAATATTATTCTCATGTGATTCACCTGGTCAGCGAGGTAAAAGGCAAGCTGCCAAAAGCTTCCAATCCATTTGACCTACTGGCAGTTACTTTTCCAGCGGGTACACTCAGCGGTGCACCGAAAATCCGCGCCATGGAACTCATCAGCGGTTATGAACCTACAGCCCGCAGTTATTATGGCGGGTGCATTGGATTTGTTGGCTTCGATGGCAACTGTACGCAAGCCATCATGATTCGCAGTTTACTGAGTCGGCGCAATACCCTGACTTACCAGGCCGGCGCAGGAATTGTAGCAGCCAGCAAACCGCAGTCTGAACTCGAAGAGGTGAACCACAAGTTGGGGGCTTTAAAAAATGCGATTGCGCTAGCAGAAACTTTATAAAACTGATTATGAAAATTCTTGTTTTTGATAATTATGATTCATTCACCTATAACCTGGTGCACCTGGTAGAAAAAATTATTGGGGATAAGGTGGCCGTGCATCGCAATGATCAAATTACTCTGGATGATGTTGAAAAATATGACAAGATTATTTTATCACCCGGTCCGGGGATTCCCTCCGAAGCGGGTCTTTTACTCCCTTTGATTAAACGCTATGGTACTACCAAATCAATTTTAGGCGTATGCCTGGGGCATCAGGCCATTGCAGAAGCCTTTGGTGCCAATCTTTTAAATCTTTCGACCGTATACCACGGTGTAGCCACGAGGATCAACATCGTTCCCCAGAATCCACGAAACAGTTTGGTGAACGCAGATCTTTTCAATGGATTGTCGGACGGATTTATGGCGGGTCGTTATCATAGCTGGGTGGTTGATCCAAACGGATTTCCCAAAACCCTGGAAGTAACCGCTGTTGATGACCAGGGGCTAATCATGGCCCTTCGTCACAGGAAATACGATGTACTGGGTGTACAGTTTCATCCGGAAAGCGTACTCACTCCAGATGGAGAATGGATTATGCGAAACTGGCTTTCCAGACAAGGGGTCTGATCGGAAAATTGATTTTACCGGCGGGATAAATTGAGTAAAAAATGAAACCAAAAAAACCTTCACTGTGAATGTCAGCTCCAAGCAAATAAAATGAAAAAGATTTTACAATTGTTATTCGAGTATAAAACATTGTCCAGGCAACAAGCAAAAGAGGTACTGTCCAATATCTCCCAGGGTCAATACAATGAATCGGAGATAACCTCCTTCATTACGGTATTCCTGATGCGCAGTATTACAATCGATGAGCTGATGGGATTTCAGGATGCACTCCTGGAACTGTCGGTAAGAGCTGGTTTGGAAGCCTACGATGTAATAGATGTGGTAGGGACCGGAGGGGATGGAAAGAACACTTTTAATATTTCCACGCTGGCCTGTTTCATCGTGGCGGGAGCTGGGCAAAAGGTTGCCAAACATGGAAACTACGGAGCGACGAGCATCAGCGGAGCATCTAATGTAATGGAACAGCTCGGTTATAAACTCAGCAATGATCCGGGTAAGCTGAAATCGGAATTGGAAAAATCCAATTTCTGTTTTCTGCACGCACCGCTTTTTCACCCGGCGCTCAAAGCGGTCGGGGGTATTCGCAAAAACCTGGGTATCCGGACTTTTTTCAATATGCTGGGTCCACTGGTCAATCCGGCTTTTCCAAAATTTCAACTGATTGGTGTTTACAATTTGGAAATGGCCAGAATATATACCTACCTGCTGCAAAAAAGCAATGCGTCTTTTGCCATCATACACAGTTTGGACGGTTATGATGAACTCTCCCTTACCAGTGATGCGCGCGTCATTACCAATGAAGGGGAAAGGGTGATGACACCCGAGGAGCTGGGTAAGAGAATGGTTTCTCCCTCTGATATTTATGGAGGGAATAGTCCGGAAGAAGCGGCCAGCATATTCCTTACGATATTGAAAGGGAAGGGAAGCTGGGCCCAGAACGCCGTAGTGCTTGCCAATGCGGCCATGGCACTTTATTGCACAGGTGCTTATAGCCAGTACGATCTAGCCTTTGCTGCGGCTGTGGAAAGTCTGGAAAGTGGCAAGGCTTTATCCAGCATGGAAACCCTGATACATTTGCAATCATAAACTCTTTAGAACGGGCATCAAACCAGTAAGCATGAAAAATATCTTGGACCATATCATATCCTACAAGATGGAAGAGATTGAAAAAAGAAAGCTGGAAACGCCGGTTGCGGTTTTGGAGAGGCAACCCGGATTTACCAGGCAGGTTTTCTCGATGAAAAAATTTCTGAAGGATCCCGCTAAAACGGGCATTATTGCTGAATTCAAAAGAAAGTCACCTTCCAAGGGCATACTCAATGACCGGGTGTTGGTAGAGGAAGTTACAGCCGGGTATGCTGCACACGGAGCTTCCCTAATTTCCGTATTGACCGATGGACCATCTTTTGGCGGAAGTACGGAGGACTTGGAAAAAGCCCGCTTCAATTCCCTTCCTATTCTCCGAAAGGATTTTATAGTAGATGCCTATCAGGTCGTGGAAACCAAAGCCATGGGTGCGGACGTGATATTGCTGATTGCCGCCTGCCTGGTTCCGGGTCAAACCCGTATCCTGGCTAAATTTGCCCATCAGTTGGGTTTGGAAGTGTTGCTGGAAATTCACGAAGAATCGGAGCTTGAACATTTTTGTGAAGAGGTGGATGTGGTGGGTATCAATAACCGGGACTTGAAAACATTTACCGTGGATATTGAAAGGTCAATCCGGCTTGCTGAACAATTGCCCTTGCATATATTGCGGGTTGCTGAGAGTGGTATCTCAGATAGCCAGACTGTTTTGAACATGAAATCGGCTGGATTTGACGGTTTTCTGATCGGAGAGCAGTTTATGAAGTCACCCGATCCCGCGATTGCTTTTGCCTCATTTGTTGACCAACTAAAAAGCAATAGCTATGAGAGTAAAAGTTTGCGGAATGACGCAGCTCCCACAGGTTAAGAAGCTGGAAGATATGGGGGTGGATTTTGCCGGATTTATCTTCTACCAGAAGTCACCCCGGTATGCCGGTCATCACATCTCGGGAGAACAGATGCGAAAAGCAAAACTGAGGATAGGCAAAGTAGGCGTTTTTGTAAATACGCCTTATGAGCAGATGATGCGTACGGTGGATGACTACGGACTGGATATGGTGCAGTTGCATGGAGATGAGACACCCCGGGCCTGTGAGCAGATTGCCAATTATGTTACGGTTATCAAAGTGTTCAGGCTCGGTGAAAACGATCCGATATCCTGGATAATCAAACCCTTTGAAGAATCCTGTGACATGTTTTTGTTTGACACCCTGGGTGTGGGTTATGGCGGAACAGGAAAAAAGTTCAACTGGGAACTTCTGAAACCAGCTGGTATAGACAAACTTTTTTTTCTAAGCGGGGGTATCGAACCTGAGGACACCGAAAAATTAAAGTCTTTCGCTGAGGAAGACGTCGCCAAAAAACTATTTTCTGTCGATATCAACAGCCGGTTCGAGATCCAAAACGGGGTCAAAGACCTTCTCAAAATAAAAACATTTTTAGAAGACCTCAATCCAAAAACCTGAAGTCGCAAGTTTTTAGGTGTAAGGAAAAGACAATGGAGAATATATGAGCGATAATCCAACATATCAGCATCCGACCGAACAGGGATACTACGGTGAATTCGGCGGAGCTTTCATTCCCGAGATGCTTTTCGGCAATGTGGAGGAGTTAAGATCGCGGTACCTGGAAATTACCAGCGATCCCGCTTTCATCCAGGAGTTTGAAATGCTTTTAAAAGACTATGCGGGCAGGCCAACCCCACTGTTTTTCGCATCCCGGCTTAGCCAGGAATACCGTACCAATATTTTTCTGAAACGCGAAGACCTCTGTCATACCGGAGCCCATAAAATCAACAATACGATTGGTCAGATCCTGCTAGCAGAAAAACTCGGAAAAAAAAGAATTATTGCTGAAACCGGCGCTGGCCAGCATGGCGTGGCTACGGCGACAGTTTGTGCTTTGAAGGGGCTCGAGTGCATTGTATATATGGGTGAAAAGGATATCCTTCGACAGGCGCCCAATGTGGCCAGAATGAAGATGCTCGGTGCCACCGTCGTTCCCGCCACCAGTGGCAGCAAGACGTTAAAGGATGCAACCAATGAAGCCATCCGTGACTGGATCAACCATCCTTTGGATACCCACTATATCATTGGCAGCGTGGTGGGTCCGCATCCCTATCCGGATATGGTGGCAGGATTTCAAAGTGTGATCAGCCGGGAAATCAAAGTGCAGCTGAAAGAAAAAACAGGAAACGAAAATCCAGCAGCCGTCATCGCCTGTGTGGGCGGAGGAAGCAATGCCGCGGGTGCTTTTTTTCATTTCCTGGATGAAAAACAAGTACGCCTTCTGGCCGTGGAAGCGGCGGGTGAGGGGGTCCACAGCGGCCGGTCCGCTGCCACTACCGCACTGGGAACAAACGGAATCCTGCACGGCAGCCGGAGCCTGGTCATGCAAACCCAAGACGGGCAGGTCACAGAGCCACACAGTATTTCAGCGGGACTGGATTATCCCGGCATTGGCCCGATGCATGCTCATCTGTTTAAATCAAAAAGGGCTGAATTTTATAGTGCCACCGACCAAGAAGCTTTAAAAGCCGCTTTCCAGCTGGCCAGACTGGAGGGTATCATACCGGCCCTTGAATCCGCCCATGCGCTGGCTATCCTTGAAAAAATTCATT
The DNA here is from genome assembly GCA_013289175.1 of Bacteroidota bacterium. Lineage (GTDB taxonomy): Bacteria > Bacteroidota > Bacteroidia > Chitinophagales > Chitinophagaceae > Puia. Next base: position 55,332 of record JABDAN010000003.1, on the reverse strand, counting down.
TTGCAAAACAAGACAACATAGTGATTTGCCTGAGCGGCCGGGGTGACAAGGATCTAGACACCTACATGCAGGCCATGGCAAAACCTGAAACTTCCACATTTCATCCCTCCTCCCCAGTCAACTGATCTTATGAGTCGTATCCAGTCATTGTTGGAAAGAAAAAAAAAGGAGGTCCTGAATGTTTATTTCACGGCGGGATTTCCTGCCTTAGGGGATACCATACCGGTTATGAAAGCACTGCAGGAAGCGGGTGCCGATATGATCGAATTGGGAATGCCCTATAGTGATCCATTGGCTGACGGTCCGGTAATCCAATCCAGCAGTGCCCGGGCGCTGCAAAATGGAATGTCCATCAGAACACTCTTTGAACAGCTAAAAGATTTTCGGAAGGAAATACATTTACCCGTACTGCTCATGGGCTATATGAATCCGATTTTACAGTACGGGTTTGAAAAATTTTGTGCAGATGCTGCCCACGCAGGCATCGACGGCTTGATTTTACCGGACCTACCCATGTTTGAATTTGAACGGGAATTTGGTGAGATAATTAAAAAGTACCAACTGGATTTTGTATTTCTGGTGACACCGGAAACCAGCGACGAACGAATCATGCAGCTCGATGAGTTAAGCAGTGGATTTCTTTATGCGGTTTCCTCGTCTTCCACTACCGGAAAAAATGCGGCCCTGTCAGATCAGGAACCTTATTTCAGAAGACTTCAATCCATGAAACTAAAAAACCCGGTCCTGATTGGTTTTGGCATCAAGGACAAGACCAGCTTCACTGCTGCCTGCTCCCTGGCCCAAGGCGCCATTATAGGAACAGCTTATATTAAGGTACTGGATGGGGCGTCCGAGCAAGACATCCATCGTCGTACGGTCCAGTTCATTAAATCCCTAAGATGAAAATTGTTATCATCAAATACAATGCGGGCAATATTCAGTCGGTTTTATTCGCGCTGGAACGAATTGATGCCAGTGCCGAGGTAACCGACGATCCGGAACGGATCCAGGGTGCGGACAAAGTTATTTTTCCTGGCGTGGGTGAAGCCAGTTCGGCTATGAATTATCTGAAGGAAAGAAAACTGGATGCCCTGATTCGAAATCTGAATCAGCCGGTGCTCGGTGTATGTCTAGGCATGCAGTTGCTTTGTCGTCACTCGGAGGAAAATGACACGGAGTGCCTGGGAATATTCAGTGAACAGGTCAAGAAATTTCAACCTTCTCCCGGACAGTCCCTTAAAGTGCCACAAACGGGTTGGAATAATATCTATGACCTCAAATCGGCACTGTTTACCGGGATTGCGGAGAATAGTTTTTGTTATTGCGTTCACGGATATTATGCTGGGCTCGGTGAAACGACCATCGCGAAAACGGATTATGTCCAGCCCTACAGTTCGGCACTGCACAGGGGAAATTTTTATGGCGTTCAGTTTCATCCGGAAAAGAGCGCAAGCGTAGGGGAAAACATTCTTAGAAATTTTATTCAATTGTAGTATCATCTCATGTCCATAGAAATTATTCCTGCCATTGATATTCTGCATGGGAAATGCGTGCGATTGACCCAGGGCGATTATTCGAGCCAGAAAATCTATAACGAACATCCACTGGAAGTAGCGCAGCAGTTCGAAGATGCTGGATTGAAAAGGCTTCATCTGGTAGACCTGGATGGTGCCCGGGAAGGACGGGTTAAAAATTGGAATGTGCTTGAACAGGTTGCTGGGAAGACCAACCTTATCGTTGATTTTGGAGGCGGAATCGGGTCTGCAAAAGATCTGCAAATTGTTTTTGATTCAGGCGCACGTTTTGCAACGCTGGGAAGCCTGGCGGTTAAGGATGAGGCCCTGCTGAAAAAATGGCTGATTCAATACCAGGCAGATAAATTCATTTTGGGGGCGGATGTCCGGGATGAGAAAATTTCCATTACAGGATGGACGGTCGACACGGAAATTTCCGTTTTTGATTTTATAGAAAATTTCAAAACAGCGGGCGTCAAACAAATCTTTTGTACCGATATCCACCTGGATGGGGCGATGAAAGGTCCCTCCTTCACGCTTTATAAGAAGATCCTGAAACGTTTCAGTGACCTACACTTTATTGCCAGTGGAGGAGTCCGTTCCTTGCAAGACATTTTCGAGTTGGAGGAAGCAGGATGCCGGGGGGTTATAGTCGGCAAAGCAATTTATGAGGGATTGATCACACTCAAGGAACTCGCCCATGTTAACTAAACGAATCATACCCTGTCTGGATATCCGGGATGGAAGAACGGTAAAGGGCACCAATTTTGTTGACCTGCGCGATGCAGGTGATCCCGTGGAACTGGGTATGCGATATGCGTCGGAAGGTGCAGATGAACTCGTTTTTCTGGATATTACTGCTACACATGAGAAAAGAAAAACACTGAGTGACCTGGCGCGCCGCATTGCCCACCATATCAATATTCCCTTTACTGTAGGAGGTGGAATTTCTTCGATTGATGATGTGAGCTTGTTGTTGAATAACGGAGCCGATAAAATTTCCGTTAATACCGCTGCATTTAAAAAACCAGCACTCATCTCAGAATTGGCAAGGGCATTTGGCAGCCAGTGTGTGGTGCTGGCCATCGATGTAAAAAAAGGGCCGGACAATCAAGACTATGTTTATTTGAATGGGGGACGGGTTGCGACCCAAACCCAGTGTTTGGACTGGGCAAAAAGGGGCGTGGATATGGGAGCCGGAGAAATTTTATTGACCTCCATGGATCATGACGGAACCAAAGCAGGTTTTGCTTTGGAGTTAACCCGCTTGCTCGCTGAAAATCTCCGGGTTCCGGTCATCGCTTCGGGAGGCGGTGGAAAGATGTCTCATTTTTCTGAAATATTTAAGGAGGGGAAAGCGGATGCAGCCCTGGCAGCCAGTATCTTTCATTTTCGGGAAATTTCCATTCCGGATTTAAAACGGTATCTCAACAGTGAGGGCATAGATATTAGAATATAATTTTGACACATGGAAGTTAATTTTTCAAAATACGGTGACGGGCTGGTACCGGCCATCGTGCAGGATGATAGTACCCATAAAGTACTCATGCTCGGATTCATGAACCAGGAGGCACTCGACAAAACCCGCAACCAGGGGAAGGTTTGTTTTTACAGCCGGTCAAAAAAAAGATTGTGGACCAAGGGTGAAGAAAGTGGTCATTTCCTGATTCTAAAAGACATCAAACTGGATTGTGACCAGGACACCCTGCTGATCAAAGCTGAGCCGCAGGGGCCGGTTTGTCATACGGGAGCAGATACCTGCTGGAACGAAACCAATGAAACGGACGATTTTCTGCAAGAACTTGAAAAAATCATTTATGAAAGAAAAAATCAACCGTCAGAGAACTCTTATGTTTCCGGTTTGTTTAAGAAAGGAATCAATAAAATCGCTCAGAAAGTAGGGGAGGAAGCCGTTGAGTTGGTAATTGAGTCAAAAGACGGCGATGATGGTTTGTTTTTGAATGAAGCGGCCGATCTGCTCTTTCATTTTCTCATATTATTAGAGGCAAAAGGACATAATTTAAAAGAGGTTACCAGCGTTCTTCAGGAACGACATGATAAAAAAAAGGCATGAAAAAATACTCCATATTTCTTGTATTCATCATTGGCAGTCTCCAGGCCCAGCAAACGAAACCCGCAGGGTTTCGCATTGAGGGACATATCCGGGGAGTAGCCGACCGGTCCACGGTGGTTCTGACGGACGCCAATAAACCGACCGATACCCTGGCACGGACGACCGTAAAAGGTGGAATATTTATCCTTACCGGTCATGTACTGGAGCCAAACCTGTTTGTCATCAGTTTTATATCGGCGCAAAAGAAAACCACCTTGTTTATTGGCAACGAAAACGTTTTGATAAATGGAGACGTGTCCGATCTGGGGAGCATCGCGGTAACGGGATCTGCCAGCGAGCTGGATTTTCAACGTTTTGAAAAGGAATTCAATCCCTTGTTTGGTCAGATGAATGTACTCAGCCAGTTGGCCAATTCACCCCAGGGGGCTGCAAAAAAAGATTCGATCATGATGGCCTATCAGAACCAGGCCATGACCATTCAGATGAAAGTGGATAGTTTTATTCAGTTAAACCGGTCGTCCTATGTAAGCCCATTTTTGTTGGTGGTGGTAAACCAACTATCGGAAGATGTGTTTTTGCTGGAACGCCGCCTGCAATCCCTCTCGCCCACAGTCCAACAAAGTATGTATGGAAAATATTTACAGGAACAGATCGACAACGGCAAAGTAGGAGCCATTGGCAGTGAAGCCATGGATTTTACCCAGAACGATACCGCCGGAATGCCGGTAAGTCTTTCATCTTTCAAAGGAAAATATGTGCTGGTAGATTTTTGGGCCAGTTGGTGCAAGCCCTGCAGAATGGAAAACCCCAATGTGCTGGAAGCTTATGAGAAATTCAAGGCCAAAAATTTTACCGTGCTCGGCGTTTCTCTTGACCAGAATCGGGCATCCTGGATCAAAGCGATACAGGACGACAAACTGGCCTGGTCCCAGGTCAGCGATTTGAAATTCTGGAACAATGAGGTAGCGAGGGAGTACCGAATTTCACAAATACCCCAAAACTTCCTGGTAGACCCGAACGGAAAGATCATTGGTAAGAATCTGCGGGGTTCGGATTTGGATTCCAAACTTTGTGCGCTACTCGGCTGTAACTAGGGTCCTAGACTTCCTACGACGAGCGTCATCCCGCTGGCCATTTTACCGGTCTCCCATTTCTAGCTGGCGTTTGTACAATTGCACGGCATTTTCATATCCCAGGTACAAAGCATCGCTGATCAGGGCATGCCCGATGGATACTTCATCCAACCCGGGAATATGCTGTGCAAAAAATTTTAGGTTTTCCAGATTCAGGTCATGACCGGCATTGACTCCCAGTCCCAGTTCTTTTGCTTTGGCCGCTGCCTTTATATAAGGAGCAATGGCTTCTTGCGGATGGCTCTGAAAATTTGCTGCATAGGACTCCGTATAAAGCTCGATGCGATCGGTTCCGGTTTCTGCTGCACCCCGTATCATTGCGATGGAAGGATCTACAAAAATCGATACACGAATCCCGGCCTTCTTGAAAACAGGAATAATTTTTTTCAAATAGTCTGCATGACGCAGTGTGTCCCAACCGTGATTGGAAGTGATTTGATCCAGCGCATCCGGCACCAGTGTTACCTGGTCCGGTTTTACTGCCAGTACCAGGTCAATGAACTTTTGTTCCTGACAGTTCCCCTCAATATTGAATTCCGTTTGGATAATTTTCTTAATGTCATACACATCCTGGTAACGGATATGCCGTTCGTCAGGTCTCGGGTGTACGGTGACGCCGTCTGCACCAAACCGCTGGGCGTCCACTGCCGCCTTGATGACATCCGGAATGTTTCCGCCCCGGCTGTTGCGAAGGGTGGCGAATTTATTGATGTTAACCGAAAGCCTGGTCATCTGGCAAAGTTAATTTATAAGCACAAGGCAAATTCAAAATGATGACGCAAACTAACAGGGGCGATTGAAAAATCTCGATATCGAACGCCGGCAGGGTGCCGTAAAAAGAAAAGAGGCTTGGAAAAGCCTCTTTTTGAAATCCTATCGTAGTACAGTAATAAAACCTGGTAACGGTGTTATGACTTTGTAAGCATTGAACTATATAAAACGTTTGAATTTTTATTTTTTACGCTGAGCTGATAGGTGCCAGATTCCAGCGCATGAACATTGTGTATGTGAATTTCGGTTCTTCCGAGGCCTACATTCACGCCCATCATCCGCAGGATATATCCGAGATGATTGGCCACCACGATAATGCAATGGTCTTCTGTATCGGCACTGATCTCCACGGTTATATCGTCGGAGAATTTCTGGGGGTAGGTTGAGATTTCCATGACAATGGATTGTTGGATCACCGGGCGCCTCCTTTAATGATTGTTTGAATTGTTCATGGGCATCTTCCTGTCCTGGTTTTGAACAGGGATCGGAATTAACCGCATATTCTCATAATCCGAACGACTTTGTGTCGCTTCAGAGATAAGGTCTTTCAGGGTTTCAATCAGGTCTTGGATCGTTTTCATAAGATTGTTTGGTAGGTATATATCGATTTGCCTGCCAGATTGTAACATGTTTATGATCAATTGATTACGAGAACACTTGGGACTGGAATTCTCCCGGATTGGGAAGAGGAAGGCCGTTTTTGGAAGCTTTCTTAAAATCGGGTAACCAGCTTCAGATTGATGATGCGGGGCGTCAGTCTTTGGGGCATGGCATAGACCGTATTGGAAAAGTCCTTTACAAATAAATAAGAAATGGTATTCTCCCGGTCAATGATATTAAAGATTTCCAGTGTGGCCCAGATATTCTCCAGTTTACGGAAGGGACTATGACTTCTCCGGTTGGATTTATCGCTGTCCATGAGCAAAGCACTGAATCCGACATCCGCCCGGATATAAGGCTCTATGATCAGGGCGTCCCGGTATTTAACACTTCCCGGCACGCTGTAAGGAAGGTTGGATCCATAAATGAGATTCAGATAAACCCGGAAGTTTTTGTTGGTAGACAAGTAGTCCTGGATAAACATACCGAGGGTAAATAACCTGTCGGTCGGTCTGCGGATCCAGCCCTGTTGTACCAGAGTACTGTCCAGGGGTTTGTTTAAGGAATCTAGCGTATAATCATAGTAGCTCGCCCCGCCGATTTTTTCTTTTGTTTGCATCAAACCAATACTTACCCAGCTTTCGGCATCTTTTACCAGGTTTGCGAACAACCTTCCTTCCACGCCGACGGCATATGCCCGTGCATTGTTATTGGCATCATACTGAATGCTTACATTGTTGATATTGTATGGGTTTACGTTCCAGAGGTCCTTGTAGTAGGCTTCCACCGACAATCGGAAAGGTTTGTTGTCCTTATGGAAATTGATGTCGAATCCAGCGGTTGCTTGAAAACTCTGTTGGGCTTTTACATCCGGGTTGATCGTCCCGTCGGGTGCGCGCAGCTCCCGGTAAAACGGAGGCTGATCATAAATTCCGATGGCAGCCTTATAGATGATATCCTGGCTCGAGTTTTTAGGTTTCCAGGAAACGCCCAGGCGGGGAGAAAACAACAACTGCTGAGTGAAAGTATTATAATTCAAACGGGCTCCGGCCTGCATGGTGAACCCGGGAATGTTTTTGAAATTGATATTGTCCTGTAGGAATCCGGTGAAACGGCCTATTTGCAGATTGTGATTGCCGTTTACCACATAAGGCAGCGTCAGGGTACCTGGTTGAAAAGGCAGGGAATAACCGACTGAATCTTCATATGCCCATTCATGCAGCTGATCTTTGATGGTTTGCAGGTCGGCACTCAGACCCCATTGCAGGAAATGGTTCTCTTTGGTGAAGTAACCTTTGTGGGCCAGGCTATAGAGATGAATATTGAGGTTGTCGCGGGCAAAGTTCTGATTGCTTCCGATCCCCAGGGGTGTAGTGATCTGGCCAAAATCCGGACTGCTTTTATCAAAATCTCTTTCCCCGAATAAATAGTCTCCGGTAATGTCGTAGTTCTGGCTTTCAATATCACTGAAACTGGAAACCATCCATTTCAGTTTTAAGTTTTTATTGACCTGTCGATTCCAGGTCAGTCCGATAAGCCCGGTTTTGTATTTGTCTTTTTCCTGTCCGTTAAAAAAAATGTCCAGACCGAGGTTGGCTGTAAAATAAGGCGAGAAAACGGCTGTGCTCAGTTGGGCAGAAAGCGGGATCAGGTTGAAGGAAGTTTGGGAATAAACCGTGAAAAGTTCCAGGGAATTTTTTGGATCCAGCTGGTAGGTGAACAAGCCTTGCACATCGGTGGAGGAGGGGGTGTAGTCTCCCTTGGTTTCCTGTGCGCTCAGCAGGTTGGTAAAATTCCTGTTGCGTGCACCTACGATATAGCTGAATTTACTGTTTTTAGATGCACCCTCCAGTTCTATTCCCTGCTCGAGCAGACTAATATAAGCGGACCCCCCGAACTCCGAAGGTTTTTTATATTGAATATCCAAAACGGAAGAAATTTTGTCGCCATATTTGGCTTGAAATCCACCTGTATAAAAGTTTACATTGCGGGTCATTTCCGGATTGATAAAACTCAAACCTTCTTGTTGTGCATTACTTACCAGATAAGGTCTGAATACTTCGTAGTCATTGATGTAGATGAGGTTTTCATCATAGTTTCCTCCGCGAACGGAATATTGAGAAGTCAATTCGTTGTTGGAACCAACATAAACTTTGATCATGCTCTCAATACCTCCAATGGGGGTTGGTATGTTGATGGCATCTTTCGGATTGATTGTAATAAGCCCGGCCTCCTTCCTGTTTCGGTCATCGGTGACCGTTACATTTTGCAGGTTTACGGTCGCCCTTTCCAAACGGATCACCACGCGCTCTTCCTCTTTGTCATTTAATATGAAATTCTGCTGGAGGTTTTTATATCCCGTAAAGGAAAAAACGAGGGCAAAGGCTTTGTCAGCCGGTACGTGCATCCGAAAAGTGCCTGAATCGGACGTCACCATTCCGGTTTCTTTCCCCAGCATGATGATGGAAACCCCAGCAAGCGGTTTCTCATTTTCATCCAGCACCTTTCCGGATACCAAGGCACCTGATTTCTGGGCATTCCCGTTCAGGAAATGGAAAAGGAATATAAATATGAGAATAGGGCTCCTCATGCGATCCGCTTCATGAGCCGGATGGTTTCTTTTGGATCCTTGGACTGAAAAATACTGCTGCCTGCCACTAAAATGTCGGCCCCTGCTTCCACCAAAGCGGGGGCGTTTTCCAGTGTGATACCCCCATCCACTTCGATGAGGATGTCTTTTCCGGTTTTCTGAATCATTTTTTTCATTTCACGCACTTTCTCCAGCGAATGGGGTATAAAGGACTGTCCCCCAAAACCTGGATTAACGCTCATGACGAGTACATGGTATAAGTCAGCCAGAATATCTTTGAGGGAATCAACGGGTGTATGTGGATTGATGGCGACAGCAGGCTTCATACCCAGGGCGCGGATCTGTTGAATATTACTGTGCAGATTGCGGCAGGTTTCCAAATGAACGATCAGGATATCTGCACCAGCTTTTTTGAATGCCGGTGTGAGCTTTTCGGGCTCTTCAATCATCAGGTGAACATCAAATATCTTTTTTGATTCTTTGCGGATATGCTCAATGATGGGTATGCCGAAGCTGATATTGGGAACAAACCGTCCATCCATCACATCCAGGTGAAACCAATCTGCATCGCTTTCATCGACCATTTTGCAAACCGCTTCCAGGTGTAAAAAATCAGCGGCAAGAAGGGAGGGTGCAATCAGGGGCATGGGGTTATTTTTAATTCAAATCTGAATAAACAAATGTAGGGTTAGTGCGAAGGATGAGCAAATCCATGCTCAAGGTTTTCAACCCGTTGTCTGGCTTCTACAAAGTCCTTATCCAGGGAAATCGCTTTGCGGTAATTGTTGATCGCTTCTGTTTTTTGGTGCTGGTTCTCATAACATCGGCCCAGCCAGTAATACGCATCGGGATCCGTATTGGTAACGGTGATAGCCATGTTAAAAGTTCCCATAGCGGCTTTCATGTTTTGCATATGAAAATAAACCCTTCCCTTTTCCAGGTAGGCATCTGTTGTTTTCCAGTCCCTTAGAATGCAGGAATCAAATTGGGCAATGGCTTTCAGATTTTGTTTTACGTTGGCATAGTAGATGCCTTTGATAAAAAGGGGATCTATGAGCAATCCGGCTGAATCCTTTTTTAAAATATAGTCGCACAGTTCAAGGGATCTTGGATTTTTTTGCTCTGCATACAAATGGGCCAGTTCCAGCCCATAGGTATCCACACCCTGGTAAGCATAGGCTTTCCGAAGTGCTTCGATCGCCCCGGCAGTATCCTTCAACTGTTCCAGCAATAGTGCTTTTTCATAGAGGGTTTCCGGATCCAGGGAATCCTTTGCCAGGATGTCTTTGTAAAGGGCGAGGGCTCGGGCCGGCTTTCCGGAATTGGTATAGGCGTCTGCCAGCAACCTGCCGACCTGTGGATTGTTTGGAAAAAGTCGGTTCATGGATTCAAGTAGACTGAGTCTTTCGGCCTGTTTGTCCAGGATGGCGAGATTGGCTGCAAAGGGAAGACCGTTGTCCAATCCGGGTTGAAGAGACCAGGATTTCTGAAAATCCATGGTTGCCAGTTCGTGGGAATTTTCTTGTGTCAGGCGAACGGCCCGCTGTAAATAAAGGGAGGCGTCGCCCGGGAACTGGTGTATGCTGTCGTTGAGGGGTTTGAATGCCGTTTCATTTTCAACCGGTGAAACCGGCTCGTCGGAATGACTGCTTTTGTTCTTACAGGCAAGCGTTGCAAAAAAAAGCCCTAATAGTAGAAAGCAAACAGGATATTTTAGAAAGGACATCCACAAATTTAAATCATTCCCCTTGCGCTTTCGCTGGGTGATAATGAAATGCTTTAATTTCATGGCAAACTAGCCGTTATGTCCATTTTAGTTCAGGTACATAGCATCTTAAGATGGGTATTACTCGTTTTGTTGATTTTTTCCATTGTCAGAAGTTTTATCGGATGGATAAAACACCGGGAACTCCGCGAAGGCGATGCCATGTTATGGCTTTTCACCATGATCTGCACCCATACCACCTTATTGGTCGGCCTGATTTTGTTGTTTTTTGGTCGTTTTGGAATCCTGAGCAGCGGTTTGCCTGAAGGGGTAGTGCTGATGAAGGATAGCTTTTACCGGTTCTACTGGGTAGAACACCCCACCGCGATGATCCTGGCCACCATCGCCATTACCCTGGGACGGGGACAGGTCAAAAAACAAATTACCGACCCACTTAAATATAAAAGGGCTTTTTGGTTTTTTCTGGTAGCCCTTTTGATTATCCTGGCCATGATCCCTTGGCCGGGCAGGGAAATCGTCGGTCGGGGACTCTCCATAAATTTTCCAAACCCATGTAGGGGGTTCATCAGTTTCTCATAAATTTTTTTATATTCATACCCTTAAAAGGTCGGTCATATGATCAGATTTCAGGATCTCAGAGTTGGAGACATCATTCAAGCAGATTTCGGGGGTCAGCGCTTTGACGGAGTTGTAACCGAACTAAACCATGAAGACAGACAGGTTTGTGTACACAATGGAGACCAGGACGACTGGTTCGAACCAGGCGATCTGTTTGTCATCCCCCTGGACGACCAACAATTGGGAAGACTGGGCTTCGAAAAACTCACCAATGGGGATAAGTCTGTTAAATATATGCGGGGGCCTTTCCGCCTGCTCATCGGAGCTCCGGACCAGTTTAACGAGCTGGAAATCTGGTATCGGGAGGACCGCCGCCATATTCACCACCCCATCGGAGTCCATGATTTACAGAATTTTTACCACCAAATGACCAAAGTGGACCTCAGCCGGGTCTGATCCGCGTATTTTGGCAGGTTTTTTGGCCTTTCTCCCTCTTATTTAAGGAGTAGCGGGATATTTCTTCCTTGAAATTTTATTCTTTCGCTGAGTAATATTATCTTTGCGCTCCCAAAATCTATGGCTAAACAAGCGCTAATTAAACAGGATGGATCAATTGTCGAAGCACTATCCAATGCCATGTTTAAGGTTAAGCTGGAAAATGGGCACGAAATTCTGGCAACCATTTCTGGAAAGATGAGGATGCATTATATAAGGATTTTGCCTGGGGATAAAGTGGGTGTGGAGATGAGTCCTTATGATTTAACCAGGGGCAGAATCATTTTTAGGTACAAATAAAGACAAAGTAAAAGTTAATAATAGTTGTATGAAAGTAAGGGCATCCATAAAAAAGCGCAGTGTTGACTGTAAGATCGTGCGCCGCAAAGGCAAATTATACATCATCAACAAGAAAAACCCACGCTTCAAACAGCGTCAGGGATAAGGATAGTTTTGTAAAGAGCGGAGAATTAATCGTTAAAAATCAGAAGAGCCGCAGGACTCACGCCTCAAGCGTCAGCCCGCAGCCTTCAGCCTAAAAAAAGTAAAAGATGGCGCGAATTGCCGGAGTAGACTTGCCAAAAAACAAAAGAGGGGAAATAGGCCTGACCTATATTTTCGGAATAGGTCCTTCCACCGCAAAGTATATTCTTGGAAAGGCTGGTATCAGCCTGGATAAGAAAGTGAATCAATGGAATGATGAAGAATTGAATTCAATTCGTAATATCATTACCAACGAACTGAAAGTGGAAGGAGCCCTGCGTTCTGAAGTTCAGATGAGCATCAAACGTCTTTTGGATATTGCCTGCTATCGCGGGGTTCGCCATCGTAAAGGATTGCCTGTCCGTGGCCAACGTACAAGAACCAATAGCCGTACCAGAAAAGGTAAACGCAGAACAGTAGCGGGTAAGAAGAAAGCACCGAAGAAATAGGATGGGAGCAGACAATATATTATTTGAGTAATTTTTTATAGCATCATTCTAGAATCGAACCGGATACGGGATGCACGAGGAGGTCGATTCGCCCCCGACTATGGCGGGACATTTTATAACCAGATTACCTATTTGATTTAACATGGCAAAAGCACAACATGCGACCAGCGCGAAAGCGGCTGCAAAAAAAAGAGTGGTTAAAGTGGATGCTTACGGAGATGCGCATATCTCGGCGAGTTTCAACAACATCATCATCAGCATCACCAACAAAAACGGCCAGCTCATTTCATGGAGCAGCGCTGGAAAAATGGGATTCAAAGGTTCCAAGAAAAATACACCCTACGCTGCACAGATGGCTTCGGCCGACGCTGCAAAGACAGCGCTGGATGCTGGACTGAAAAGAGTGGATGTCTACGTGAAAGGTCCGGGATCTGGAAGAGAAAGTTCCATTCGCTCCCTGGCAAACAACGGCATTGAAGTGGTTATGATCAAAGACGTTACACCCTTACCACACAATGGTTGTCGTCCTCCAAAGAAAAGACGCGTTTAATATTTAATATTAATACATGAATCGGGAATTCCTGATGGATATACCCGAATTCTGAAAGAAGAGGAATACTCGAATTTTATAACAAGCTGGACAGCATTCAATTTTTAGATTTTTCATAATGCGGTCCGGGTACTCAAAAATCTACTACAAATTATGGCACGTTACATTGGTCCGAAGACAAAAATCTGTCGAAAATTCGGAGAACCTATTTTAGGAAACGGCAAATGGCTTACCAAGACCAGCAACCCTCCAGGTCAGCATGGCGCTACCAAAAAGCGTAAGACCTTGGGAGAATATGCCATTCAGCTTAAGGAAAAACAGAAAGCGAAATACACTTATGGTGTTCTTGAACGCCAGTTCCGCAAAACATTCGAAGAAGCTGCTCGTAAAAAAGGGGTGACCGGTGAAAATCTGATCAGATTGCTGGAATCCAGACTGGACAATACCGTCTACAGATTGGGTATTGCGATTTCACGTCCGGGTGCAAGGCAGCTGGTATCTCATAAACACATTACCGTAAATGGTGAAGTGGTGAATGTGCCATCCTTTCAGCTCAAACCAGGAGACAGCATTGGACTCAAAGCATCGTCTCAGACCAATGCAGGTATTACCAGTGCTGCCCGTGGAAAAAACAACAAGATCAACTGGCTCGACTGGAACGAAGCAGAAATGAAAGGAACATTCATTGCTTTTCCGGAAAGAGAGAGCATCCCTGAAAATATCAAGGAACAACTGATCGTGGAATTGTACAGCAAGTAATCACCTATTCGCATTCATCATTCGTTAAATCGAAAATTTAAATATGGCCATTTTAAATTTCCAGAAACCAGACAAAATCATACTTCAGAAAGCGACAGATTTCGAAGCACAGTTCGAATTTCGCCCGCTGGAGCCAGGTTACGGAGTAACCATCGGTAATGCCTTGCGCAGGGTATTGCTCAACTCATTGGAAGGATACGCGATCATCGGAGTAAAAATCGAGGGCGCAGACCATGAATTCGCAACCCTGAAAGGGGTTACGGAAGATGTGGTGGAAATTATCCTCAATCTGAAGCAAGTCCGTTTTAAAAAGAAAGTTGACCATGAAGTGACTCAGGAAAAAATTACCCTGAGCCTGAAAAATAAAACTGAATTCACCGCTGCTACCATTGGTGACGCACTGCCCAGTTTTGAAGTAATGAATCCAGGATTACTCATTTGTACCATGGATGCTTCAGCCCGGGTAGATATTGAAATCACCATTGGCAAGGGAAGAGGTTATGTGCCTGCTGAAGACAACAAACCCAAGGACGCTGTTTTTGGATATATTCCAACAGACGCCATCTTCACGCCCATAAAAAATGTGCGGTATTCCATTGAAAATACCCGTGTAGAACAAAGAACGGATTTTGAAAAGCTGTTGATGGAAGTTTCTACGGATGGTACCATCCATCCCGAAGAAGCAGTAAAACAAGCTTCCCGCATCCTCATTCAGCACCTGATGATCATCACCGATGAAAACATCACCTTTGATAACAAAGAGGAAAAGAAAGAAGACCTCGTCGATGAACAAACCCTGCAGCTGCGCAAAGTGCTGAAGACTCCGCTGGAAGACCTGGATCTTTCTGTACGGGCATTTAATTGCCTGAAAGCAGCCAAAATCAACAGCCTGAGCGAACTGGTTACCTACGAACAGGAAGACCTGATGAAATTCCGGAATTTCGGTCAGAAATCTCTGGCGGAAATCGAACAGGTTTTGCATGAAAGAGGTTTGCATTTCGGTATGGACCTTTCGAAATTGAAATTAGACGACGAATAAGCAATCAGGGGACAGGTTCCCGAATTATTATAACACGCTTTGCAATTCCTGACACGGTGCAGAGCTTAAACGAAACAAGTCATGCGTCACGGAGACAAAATCAATAACCTCGGCAGAACAGCCTCTCACAGGGCCGCCCTGCTCAGCAATCTCGCCAGCCAGTTAATTACCCATAAAAGGATTGTTACAACCCTGGCAAAGGCAAAAGTGCTCAGAACCTATATTGAGCCCCTGATCACCAAGGCCAAAGAAAATACCACACACCAACGCAGGGTAGTATTCAGCTATCTGCAGGATAAGGAAGCCATCACAGAACTTTTTGGAACGGTGGCTGAAAAAGTAGCTGGCCGCCCAGGTGGCTATACCCGTATCATCAAACTGGGCACCAGAACCGGAGATGCAGCTGAAACCGCTATGATCGAACTGGTAGACTTCAATGATATCTACGGTAAAGGCAAGGGAGAAGCGAAAGAAGCCGGTAAAAGAACTCGTCGGTCTGGAGGAAAGAAAAAAGCGGAACCGGCAGCGGCGACGAGTGAAAAAGCAACAGACACAAAAGAAAAACCAGCGGAATAGTGCGGAATCTGATGATATTCTTAAAGCGGTCTTGGCTCAGCCCAGACCGCTTTTTTTTGTCCTTTCCAAATCCTTCGGTTTCTTCCCTGAGGCTTTGGGTAGCCATCAGGGATTGAGCGGATGAATTGTTAAGAAGATATTCCCAAACCCCCAAAATCCGGAATTCCCAGATTAGAATTTCTTTTATTTGCAAAATATTTTTAAAGACTATGCCTTCAACTCCAAAACCCGCAACCCTCGTCCTGCAGGACGGATCCGTTCACCTGGGACAAGCATTTGGTAAAATCGGGACGACCGGTGGGGAGATCTGTTTTAACACGGGAATGACCGGCTATCAAGAAGTATTTACAGACCCCAGCTATTTTGGCCAGGTATTGATTATGAACAGCGTGCACATTGGGAATTATGGGGTAAAGGACGAAGATGTGGAATCAGACAGCGTAAAGATCCGGGGACTGATTGGTCGAAACCTCGAAGAGCAGTTTTCCCGCATACAGGCCAAAGGTTCGCTCGATGACTACCTGAAAGCCAATCAGATTGTTTGTATCGAAGGGGTAGATACCCGCGCCCTGGTAACCCATGTGCGTCAAAAAGGCGCCATGAACTGTATCATTTCATCTGAAATTCAGGACGTGACCGAGTTGAAAAAACAATTGGATGCCGTTCCGAATATGGATGGACTTGAACTGGCTTCCGCTGTATCGACCAAAAATACCTACGAAGCCGGAGATCCAGGTTCCAAAGTCAGAATAGCGGTACTGGATTACGGAGTTAAAAAGAATATTGTGGAATGCATGATTCAAAGAGGGGCTTTTGTGAAAGTGTTTCCCGCCAAGACCAATCTGGAAACCCTAAAAAAATTCAATCCTTCCGGATATTTTCTTTCCAACGGTCCGGGTGACCCGGCCGCCATGGAGTATGCCGTGGAAACGGTCAAAGATTTATTAAAAGAAAAAAAACCCCTGTTTGGTATTTGCCTGGGACACCAGTTGCTGGCCCTTGCCAATGGGATTCCTACTTTCAAAATGCACCATGGTCATCGGGGACTGAATCATCCGGTCATTAACCTGGTCACCGGAAAATGTGAGATCACCACTCAAAACCACGGGTTCGGTGTAGATCCGGTATCCGTTCGCAAGAGTACCGAAGTCGAAGTCACCCATGTAAACCTCAACGACGATTCGATAGAAGGGATCCGCCTGAAAAACCGCCCGGTTTTTTCCGTGCAATACCATCCGGAAGCAACTCCCGGTCCTCACGACAGTCGGTATCTTTTTGATGAATTCATCAATCTGATCAAAAAAGCTTAAGACACAACCAGAAGTATCCAAGAACCGTCTCAGGCAATAGAAGAGGGATGAATCGGACAATCTGCTCCATCACAGTTATTTAAGCATAGAAAAGAGCTTACGTGTTAAGCGTTTAGCGTTAAGCTGAATGATGTATTTTTGCAGTCATTAAACCTTAGCATCGTGGCATTGATAAAGAGTATTTCAGGAATCCGAGGAACGATTGGCGGAAAGCCCAATGAAAACTTTACACCATTGGACATTGTGCGTTTTACGGCAGCGTTTGGTACCTGGGTTAAGGAATCCGTCACCCATTCAAAAAAAATCATCATTGGCAGAGACGGCCGGATCAGTGGAGAGATGGTGCGCAATCTGGTAGCCAACACCCTTACCGGACTGGGATTGGATGTGCATGACCTGGGTCTGTCTACAACGCCCACCGTGGAAATGGCCGTAGTGGGAGAGAAAGCGGCGGGAGGCATCATCATAACGGCCAGCCACAATGCCAAAGAATGGAATGCCCTTAAATTGCTCAACAGTTCCGGCGAATTCATCAGCGCTGAGAATGGATTGTGGATTTTAGAACGGGCAGCCAAAGAAACCTTTGCTTTTGCTTCGGTGGACAAACTCGGCAGTTATACGGTTGACAACAGTTATCTCTATAAGCATATCCAGGCGGTCGTAGACTACCCCCTGATCGATTTAACAGCCATCCGGGGAAAGCATTTTAAAGTGGTTGTCGATACCATCAATTCCACCGGTTCCTTATTCATTCCACCGCTGCTTCGTGCACTGGGCATTGAAAATATTCGTGTACTCAATGAAGAAGTAAATGGGAAATTCACGCACAATCCCGAACCATTGCCAGAGAATCTTGCGGCCCTGAGTGCAGAAGTAAAAAAATCAGGAGCAGATTTGGGAATTGCCGTTGATCCGGATGTCGATAGACTTTGTTTTGTTTGTGAGGATGGTACCATGTTCGGCGAAGAATTCACATTGGTAGCCGTGGCCGATTATGTCCTTTCCCAAAAACCGGGTAATACCGTCAGCAATATGAGCAGTACCAAGGCGCTCAAGGAAATTACCCTCAAACACGGTGGGCAGTATTTCCCCTCTGCTGTTGGGGAAGTCAATGTAGTCAATAAAATGAAAGAAGTTAAGGCGGTCATTGGAGGGGAAGGCAATGGCGGAATCATCGTTCCCGATATGCACTATGGACGCGACGCACTGATCGGCATCGGATTGTTCCTGAGTGCACTGGCCCTCCATAAAAACGGCATGCGTTCTTTCCGGTCTAAATACCCGGATTATTTTATTTCCAAAAATAAAATTGAGCTGCAAAAAGGAGTAGACGTTGACAAAATTTTTGACCAGATAAAAACAAAATATAAAAATCATCCGGCAAATACCGAAGATGGTTTAAAGATTGAATTTGACGAAGACTGGGTTCATCTGCGTACTTCGAACACTGAACCCATCATCCGTATATATGCGGAGAGCAATTTCGAAACGACGGCCAACAATATCGCCCGACGCCTGATGAAAGATATCCAGGAGTTTATATAGCCCCTCAAATTTTTACTGTACTTATGGGTAGAATATACTTTGACAATGCGGCAACTACACCGCTCGATCCAGCGGTTCTCGAAACCATGTTGCCTTACCTGACTGAAAAATTTGGAAATCCTTCATCGATTTACTCTTATGGTAGAGAAAACCGGATGGCCATCGAACAGTCCAGAAAAACCGTGGCCCGCTTGCTGCATGCCCAACCAGCTGAAATCTTTTTTACCAGCGGGGGAACCGAAAGCAGCAATGCAGCGATCCGGGCTGCCGTCCAGGATCTGGGATGCCGTCATATCATCAGCTCTCCACTGGAACACCATGCTACCTTACATACCATCGCCTATTACCAGCAAAGGGGTGAAGCGGAATTACATTTTTTAAATGTGTTGCCCGATGGACACTTGGACCTGGAACAACTCGACAACCTGCTGCAAGGTCTGGATGGCAAAGCACTGGTCTCGCTCATGCACGCCAACAACGAAACTGGAAATTTGCTGGACATCCATACAGCGGCGGCGCTTTGTCAGAAACATCATGCCATTTTTCATTCCGATACCGTTCAGACCCTGGGTCACTATGCCTTGGACCTCAGCAAGCTTCCCGTACATTTTATTACCGGAGCGGCTCATAAATTCCATGGCCCCAAGGGGATCGGTATGCTCTACATCAACCAGGCAATAAAAGTAAAACCAAATATTCACGGCGGATCTCAGGAACGCAATATGAGGGCGGGGACCGAAAATGTATACGGTATCGTCGGCTTTGCAAAAGCAATGGAGTTGGCTTCTGAGCGCATGGAAGAGGACGCTGCCTATATCAAGAACCTGAGAATGTATATGGCTGATGAGCTGAAAAAAAATATTCCGACGGTTCATTTTAATGGAGATGCTTTTGGAAAAACATTGTATACCATTCTAAGCGTCAGTTTTCCAAAAACAGAAAAATCGGAAATGCTCTTGTTCAATCTGGACATCAACCATATTTGTGCATCCGGAGGAAGCGCCTGCACCAGTGGTGCGCAGCAGGGCTCCCATGTCATTCGCGCCATCTACCCGGACTCTGAACGGACCACGGTGCGCTTTTCTTTTAGCCGGCACAATACCCGCGATGAAGTAGATGAAGTCGTGACGAAATTGAAAACACTGGTGTAGTAGGGACATAAAAAAACCCAGTAACTAGCTGGATCTTTTTATGTGTTTAGTATATCATCTTCGAAGGGATCAGATGGATCTTGGACCAAAAACGGGCGCTTTCAATGGCAAATTTACATTCTTATAGGTAAAGGATAAAAACCCCGGCACAAAACTTTTTCACATAGCGGTCAACGAGAGAATGTTAACATTTTTTTTAAAGACTGTTAATGGCTTTGTACAATTACCAGTTGATTTTTAACATTCTGTCCATTGGCTGTAAGTCTGGCCAAGTAAGTACCTGTAGGCAGGTAACCAGATCTTGAAACCGAAGCAGACTGACGACCATCCAAAGTGTCCCAATCTGTTTCGCTGATTTTTTTACCGGAGAGGTCAAAAAATTCCATCCGGACACTGTGCAGGCTCTTATCGGATTCAACAAAAACCATATTATTCTGCACCAGGGTTGGATATATTTTTGTTCCGTCCACCAAATTGGAATTACTGATTTGTATTACCGGAGACAGGCTGGTTGCTCCATTTTTACCGATCACTTTAATTCTATAATAAGATAAGCCGGGAAGTGGATTTGGATCGGTGGCCTGATATTTCAATTGATAAACATTGGTAGAAATCTTCATCTGCGATACCACTTTAATGATGTCCTGAAATGTCATGCCATCACCGCTGCGCTCAATTTCAAAATGATCTACATTCATTTCCATCATGGTGTTCCAGCTCAGGGCAACGCCTGACTGATTTGTCAACATACCTTCAAAATTGAGCAGGTTAATCGACAGAACCGCATCGCCCTGTCCCGACATACTGAGACTATCGCTGTTTCCGTATGCAGTAACATCTCCTGAAGGAATGCAACAGGCATAACTGAGGGTTCTGGTAAAGAACAAGGCGGCAAGGATGAGTGTTGTTTTCATAAAATTGATTACAGGGATGTAAATTCAATCGGGATGCCATTAGTTAAATTGCTGTATGTCAATTCATTACAACTTCTCTTTGGCATGGGGATTTCCCGCAACGGGAAAGATTCCCGGAAAATTGGAATTTTTAAGCCCAGGTGGCAGATGGATCCTCCCGGTCCCGGGCATCGGCGGGAATATTTAGCGCAAAAGTCCCTTGATTTCATCCAGTTTCAAGAGGGCTTCAACCGGGGTCAGCCGGTTGATATCGAGGTCTTGCAACATCTGGCGGATTTGATCAAAAGTCTGGGAGTGGGCATCAAAAATGGAGAGTTGCACATGGGGTGCGGACACTTTTTTGATTCCCTGTTCCAGGTTGGCAGATTCACCAGTCCCCCGGCTTTCCTCCAGTTGTTTGAGCATCTCATTGGCCCGGTGGATGAGACTGGCGGGTAATCCGGCCATCCGGGCCACATGTATCCCAAAGCTGTGGGTGGATCCCCCTGGAGCGAGCTTTCGAAGGAAGATAATTTTGTTCCCCAGTTCCCGGCTGGTAATATGAAAATTTTTAATCCTGGGAAACTTATTTTCCAGTTCATTGAGCTCGTGATAATGGGTTGCAAACAAGGTCTTGGGCTGGTGAGCAGACGCTTGCAAAAATTCAGCAATGCTCCAGGCAATAGAGATACCATCATAGGTAGAAGTTCCCCTTCCAATTTCATCGAGAATGATGAGGCTTCGCGACGTGATATTGTTCAGGATGCTGGCGGTTTCGTTCATTTCCACCAAGAAGGTAGATTCCCCTCCACTGACATTGTCAGAAGCGCCTACCCGGGTGAAGATTTTATCGGTCAGTGGAATGTTCGCCCTGGAGGCAGGAACAAAACTTCCCATATGACTCATTAGGGTGATCAGAGCAACCTGCCGGAGCAGGGCTGATTTGCCACTCATATTGGGTCCCGTAAGAATAATGATTTGCTGAAAGGTTGGATCCAGCAGTATATCATTGGTAATGTATTCTTCACCCGGGGAAAGATTTTTTTCAATTACCGGATGACGGCTATCTTTTAGTTCCAACAGTGAATCCTCTGAAATTTCCGGCTTTTTATAGTTATAGTGAATGGCGTTTCCGGCAAAACAAATCAGACAGTCCATGGTTGCCAAAATCCCACAATTGGTTTGTATCCGACCGATATATTCTCCTAGGGCCATCATGAGGTCGTCATAGCGGCTCAGTTCGATCGAAAGAATTTTTTCTTCAGCCCCCATAATTTTTTCCTCATATTCTTTCAGTTCCGGTGTAATGTATCTTTCAGCATTGGTCAGGGTTTGTTTTCGGATCCAGGTTTCAGGTACCTTATGTTTGTGAGAATGGGTTACTTCCAGATAGTAACCGAATACATTGTTGAAACTGATTTTCAGAGAGGATATTCCGGTATTCAGCGATTCTTTCCGTTGAAGTTCGGCCAGCCATTGTTTTCCGTTGGCAGCCATGTCTCGCAGATCGTCCAGTGCCGGATCGATACCTGGACGGAATATATTCCCTTTCTGTGCGAGCGCCGGCGGCATTTCTGCCAATTCAGTTAGAATCCGGTCAGCTATCTGCTCGCAGGGATCCAGGCCATCAACCAATTTTTGGAGAGGTGGATTTGTACTACTGTTACAGCGAATTTTAATCTGTCCTATCTGCTGCAACCCGCGGCCGAGTTGCAAAAGTTCCCTTGGATTGATTTTTTTTGATGGGAGCCTGGATAACATTCTTTCCATATCGCCGCAGGCTCTGATATGATCCGTCAGCTGGGGACGTAGTTCAGGTTCTTTAATAAAAAATTCCACCAGGGCGAGTCTGTCCCGGATGGCCCGTATATCGTTTAACGGCATGAGCATCCATCTTTTCAAAAGACGTGCTCCCATGGGAGAAACCGTATTGTCCAGGGTCTGCAAAAGGGAAAAACGATGGTCACCGGAAGGCAGGAGTTCCAGATTGCGGACGGTAAACCGGTCCATCCACAAATAATTTTCCCGATCCAGACGCTGGATCCGGGTAATGTGTTCGAGGTGCGGATGTTCGGTGTCTTTCAGATAATGTAGAATAGCTCCGGCAGCGATGATGCCTTGCGCAAGGGATTCAATGCCGAATCCCTTTAAGGAATGCGTCTGAAAATGTTTCAACAGGTTTTCCCTCGCATAGGATTCATCAAAGACCCAGCTTTCCAGTGTATAGGTATAAAAAAGATTTCCGAAATTTTCACGGAACAATTTCTGGTGATTTCTTTGGAAGATGACTTCGGCGGGTTTTAAGGTCTGCAAAAGCTGGTCGATATATTCCGGCAATCCTTCCGTGGTAAAAAACTCACCTGTAGAGATATCTAAAAAGGCAATCCCGGTCAGGGGATCTCCAAAATGGATGGCAGCTAGAAAATTATTACTCCGGTTTTCCAGGAGTTTGTCCTGAGTGGCGGTGCCGGGGGTTACCATCTCTGTCACACCACGTTTTACGATGCCTTTGGCGAGTTTCGGATCTTCCAACTGATCGCAGATGGCCACGCGGAAGCCGCCTTTGACCAGCTTATGCAAATAAGTATCCAATGCATGATAAGGGAAACCGGCCAGTTCGCTGGAAGCCGCCGAACCATTGTTTCTTTTGGTAAGCGTGATGCCCAGAATTCGGGAGGCATGAATCGCATCTTCTCCGAAGGTTTCATAAAAATCTCCCACCCGGAACAAAAGGATTGCATCGGGATATTTTTGTTTTATCGCCCGATGTTGTTGCATCAGGGGGGTATCTGCGGAAGTTTTCAGCATGGAATTGTTAAGGTACAGTCAATCCGGGATTTTCGAGTACCGCCAGGACGCAAAAGTAAGTAAATGTGCAGACCTGGGACGGCCCGCACACTTTAGACCTTAGGCGTATCTTTGCAGCATGCGAAAACTTCGTATGGACGAACTTCCGCGCAAGAGCCAAACAGCGATTCAACAAGTGAAAAAGCTGCCAGTGGTCCTGCTGATGGAAAATATCCGGAGCATGCACAATATTGGAAGTGTTTTCAGAACCGCGGACGCTTTTTTAGCAGAGGCCATTTACCTGTGTGGTTATACGCCCCGGCCGCCCCACCGCGATATCCACAAGACGGCATTGGGTGCAACGGAAACCGTAGCCTGGAAATACGAGGAATCGGCCCTGGACGCTGTTCAGACACTCAAATCATCGGGTTACCGGATCGTTGGGGTGGAACAGGTTGAAGGGAGCATTCCCCTACAGGATTTTTCCTTCAAGGATGCGGGAAAAGTAGTGTTGATATTTGGCAACGAGGTGGAAGGGGTCAGTGAGACATTGCTGGCACACTGTGACGATTGTATAGAAATTCCTCAGTTCGGCATGAAACATTCGCTCAACATTTCAGTGGCCGCCGGAATGGTATTGTGGGAGCGGGTTCGATCAACCATTTAGTCCATTATAATTCCAAGATATGTCCCAGTTTAAAAATTATCTCAGTCTTGTCAAGTTCTCCCATACCTTATTTGCATTGCCTTTTGCGATGATCGGTTTTTTTCTGGGCGTTTTTGCTCAACAAAGCACTGGAATCAACAGCACTCAAACCGATTCGGTTTTATGGATCCGGTTTTTACTTGTCCTCCTGTGCATGGTTACGGCCAGGAGCGCTGCCATGGCGTTCAATCGGTTTTTAGACCGACATTTCGACGCCCGCAATCCCCGAACTGCCATCCGGGAGATTCCCCGCGGCATTATTGCACCAAACAGCGCTTTGCGGTTGGTGATCGTTTGCTGCATTTTATTTACGCTGTCCTGCTGGCTGATAAACCCGCTTTGTTTTTATCTTTCGCCCGTAGCCTTGTTCGTCATTCTTTTTTATAGTTATACCAAGCGCTTTACGGCCCTCTGCCATGTCGTCCTGGGTATCGGATTATCGCTGGCTCCGATCGGCGCTTTTTTAGCGGTCACTGGCCGTTTTGAACTGCTGCCCCTGTTATTTTCCGGAGCGGTTATTTGTTGGGTCAGCGGATTTGACATTATTTATGCTATGCAGGATGTGGATTTTGATAAATCTGAAAACCTTTACTCCATTCCCACGGCGGTAGGGAAAATACAATCCCTCAGAATTTCTACCCTCTTGCATATTTTTTGCATTCTTTTTGTGGTGGCGGCCGGAAGGGTTGGCGGATTTGGCGCCTGGTACTGGATCGGGATATTGTTGTTTGCCGGCATGCTGGTCTATCAGCACCTCATTGTAAAGCCCCACGACCTAAGTCGTGTAAACCTGGCTTTTATGACAACCAATGGTATTGCCAGTGTGGTTTTTGCCCTTTTTGTAATAACCGATATTGTCATGACCCATAAACACTGACCGGTATGGGGAGGATCATCGCCCTGGATTATGGATTAAAAAGAACCGGCATCGCCGTAACGGATCCCCTGCAGATCATCGCTTCATCATTGACTACCATCGAGTCCCCCCGGCTTTTTACCTTCCTGGAAAAATACCTGAAAACGGAAACTGTTTCTCTTATCTTGATTGGCGATCCCCGCAACCTCGATGACAGCCCTACGGATATGACCCCGGAAGTGCAACGGATCATTGGTATCCTGAAACGGAAGTTCCCGGAAATCCCAGTACTGCCGGTAGATGAGCGCTATAGTTCCATGATGGCCTCCAGGGCCATGGTGGACATGGGGATGAAGAAAAAACAACGCCGGGAAAAGGCGATGGTGGACCAGATTGCCGCTACCATGATGCTCCAGGAATACATGTCGAAAGCCTAGAGCGTTGAGGGTAAAATCTTATTTTTGCACCATGATACTTCCTATTGTCGCCTATGGGGCGTCTGTATTGAGAACGAAGGGGCAAGAAATCCAAGCCGATTACCCGGAATTGGAAAAATTGATCGAAGACATGTGGGAAACCATGTATGAAAGCAGCGGCGTGGGTCTGGCTGCTCCCCAGATCAACCGGCCGATTCGACTGTTTGTCATTGACAGCACCCAGATTTTTAATAACCTGGAAGACGATGAACAGGGGAAATATCCGGACGCACCGGGTTTGAAGGAAGTATTCATCAACGCCCGGATAATAGCGCTCAATGGCGAGCCATGGCCTTATACCGAAGGCTGCTTAAGCATTCCAAAGATCCGCGAGGAAATTTTTCGAAACGAAGAAGTGACCCTGGCCTATGAGGATGCGCAGTTTGTACATCATACCAAAACCTTTAACGGGTTGACCGGAAGAGTTATCCTACATGAATACGATCATATAGAAGGGAAACTGTTTATCGACTATCTAAAACCGTTAAAGAAAAAATTATTGAAGGGTAAACTCGATGATATCTCCAAAGGCAAAATAACGGTGGACTACAAAATGAGTTTCGCAAACTAAGAAAGACACCCTGGTTTCATTTCCTTGCGCTGGCCGACTTTTGGCCAACACTTACAAAATCTCATCAGAACCTCCCTTCCTGATTCAAAGTTTACGCGTATAGGCGCGCCATTTTTCAATTACCTGCTCCATATCTTCAGGCAGCTCGCTGACAAACAACATTTCCTCCTGAGTGGAGGGATGAATAAATCCGAGCGTTTTGGCATGCAGCGCCTGTCGAGGACAAATTGTAAAACAGTTGTCCACAAACTGTTTATACTTGCTAAAGATGGTTCCCTTGAGAATTTTATTCCCTCCGTAGGTTTCATCATTGAAAAGGGGATGGCCGATGGATTTCATATGTACACGGATCTGGTGGGTTCGACCGGTTTCCAAAACGCATTTTACCAAAGTCACGTATCCGAATTTTTCCAGCACTTCATAATGTGTAATGGCTTCCTTACCAAAATCACCTTCCGGGTAGGCTTCAAATAATTTTCGATGTCGCTGATGTCGTCCCACATGGGCAATGATCGTTCCGCTGTTTTCCTGGAGGTCACCCCAGACCAGGGCCTGATATTCGCGTTGAATAGAGTGATCAAAAAACTGCTTTGCGAGGTTGGCGACTGCCTGGCTCGTCTTGGCCAGTACAAGCAACCCACTGGTATTTTTGTCAATGCGATGGACCAAACCAAAACGGGGCAGAGTCTCTTCTGATATTTTTTTATTGTGTTCCTGTAGATAGAAAGCGACCCCATTGATCAGGGTTCCGGAATAATTACCGGATGCGGGATGAACCACCAGACCCGGAGGTTTATTGATGATCAGAATTTCTTCATCCTCGTAAAAAATATTCAGGGGTATTTTCTCGGGAATAATTTCTTCCCCGACTGTCTGTTTATCTGAAAAACAAACAATATTGTCCCCGGGCTTGATTTTATAATTGGCCGAAGCGGATTTATTGTTCACCAACACTCTTTGACCATCGATGGCCTGTTGCACTTTGTTTCGGGAAATATTTTCTATGCGCGCCGTGAGGAATTTGTCCAGTCGCATGGGTTCCTGACCATTGCTCACCACCAGGTTCATGCGTTCATACAAGACTTCCGAAAATTCGGAACCGTCCTCTTCACTTTCCGAAGCGGCCGGCGTGCTGGGGAACCCCTCCCCATCACCGGGATCTTTGTCCGGATTCAAACCGGCAGATTTGTTTGTTTTCATGGACATTGCCAAAAATACGGGTTTAGGCTTAAAGCCAGGCGGGTGGCCCCAGGGCAGTCGATTTTCGATGGATATCTTCATTTCGGATTCTTCTCTTCCGCTGCCGGATTTCAACGCCACTTAAATTGCGTAAATTTGCAGGATGCAAAAGCAGCCGGTTTATTTTAAGGACTTGGGTGTTATGGGATATACGGAAGCCTGGGAATATCAGGAAACCCTGCTCAAACAGAATGTAGAAATTAAAACCCGTTACCATTCCGCTCAACAAAAGCAACGAAAAAACTCTACGACCAATTACCTGCTTTTTGTTGAACATCCACCGGTTTATACGCTCGGCAAAACAGGACATGAAGAAAACATCTTGCTGGACGAAACAGAACTGCAAGACAGAGGAATTCTTTTTGTTCGAACAAACCGCGGGGGTGATATTACTTTTCATGGGCCTGAACAAATCGTCGGATATCCCATCCTGGATCTTGAAAAATTTGGAACGGATATCGGTAAATACCTCCGCAATTTGGAAGAGATAGTCATCCGTACCTTGGCGGACTATGGAATACAGGGAGACCGGTCAAGTGGTGAGACAGGTGTATGGCTCCAACCCGGGATCGTAGGAAGGGAAAGAAAAATTGCGGCTTTTGGTGTGCGTTGCAGCCGCTGGATCACCATGCACGGATTTGCCTTTAATGTAAATACCGATCTGGAATATTTTGAAGGAATTGTTCCCTGCGGAATCAAAAACAAACAAGTCACCTCGCTGGCCCGCGAGTTGGGTAGGCAGATCAACCTGGGGGAAGTGAAGGAAAAACTCAAAATTCATTTTGAAGACGTTTTTGAAGCGGAACTCAGTCCAATGATAGAAAATCCCATCCCGACGATTTGACCTGACCGGGTGGTCACGTATTTTACTATTCCCTTGGGATAAGGAACTTATTTTTCTCCTTTAGTTTTCCATCTTCATAAAGCTCAAATCGAAACCATCCGGAATGCCCGAAATTTGTTTTGTCGATGATGAGCTGCGCATCCTTTATATCTTTGACAGCCATTACCTGTGTGCTGTCCATCTCGTAAAATGCCACATAATATTTTTTGTGACTATAGTCGGGCAATGCAATGGTTACATTGCCATCTTTTGAGGTGAATACGTAGGTAGAGATTTTATAGACTTCTTTGGGCTCATGGTAGACTTCCACAAAAGGCTTGATCTGCAAAGTGTCCGCGTTTACGAAAAATAACGTGTCCTTGGTTTGTTTGACCAGCGAATCGCTGAATCGCCGAACCTGGTTGCCCGGCAGCAACATGATCACCGAATCCCTTCTTTTTACATAGAGCACTTTATCTACTTCAATAGTCGGTGCTTTTATTTTATTGGGATTGTTGACGGTAGGTTTTTTAATATTGGGTGATTCCACCATATAATAAATTCTGGAATTGTCTATTTTGGGAAGAACCAGGTATTTTTCTTCTTCTACTTCTGGTTTTTCTGTTTTTGCAGCGTTGTTTACCGAAGGCTGCAGGGTCTGTTGTTCTGCAGGCAAGACTTTTGTTTTTTCTAGTGGCGGGGTTGTTTGTTTTTCTGTAGGAACGGATGGCTGTTTCTGTGTGGAACTTTCTGGTTGAACGACACTAGCCGGTTTATCCTTTACGGTGGGTTTTGCAACTACAACGGGAGGTTCTTCAGTGTCAAGGGTCGCTCGTTTGGATTTTGTAAACAGGTACTTGCTGTTTGGAAACAAAATAAAGATCCGGTAGTACATCTTCCGACCGTTGGCTTTGCTGTCCACAAAACCATTTTCAGGTATGCGGGGATCTGGAACCGTTAACAGGGTAACGAAATTATGGAGGCTATCGGAAGATCGTTGAATGCTGATTTGATTGACAGAAGGGTAGGTATTGCGCCAGCTGATCAGAATCTTTCCGTTGGGTTTGAGGGAAGCCGAAAAACCAGGAAGTGTTTCCTGTGCTTTTGCGTTGGGCAGGATGAAGACATAGGTTAGAAACGCTATAAAAAAAAGGCGCATGGCACGAACTTATCTTTAATCAGGAACCCCGCAAAGATAAGGGAAGGCCCCCTTTCTCATGGATTAAAACTCCAGCAGCTCGGGTCGCAGGGAGTCGTTGCCTGAAAGGCCGCCTGTATGCAAAACCAGCAGGCGGCTGCCCGGTAAAAATGATTTCATTTCAGCCATTCTTACCACCGAATAAAAGAGTTTCGCCGTGTAGACAAAATCAGTCGGAATGCCGGAGGTTTTATAAAGTTCATTCATAAAATCCAGCAGGACCTTAGAATATTTTGCATATCCACCGAAGTGATCTTCATGGATCATTTGAACATTGTCCAATTTCGTGGGATTTTTTACCCAGTCCTGGTTTAAGGGTTCCCATCCGGTGGTTCCCTTCAAGACCGATACGCCGATTTTTTTTTGATGTGATCCGGTGCTGTTGATGATTCCTGCCAGGGTAGTTCCGGTGCCTACGGCACAAATAAAATGAGTGTATGGATGGATGTCCACGGTAGACAATATTTCTTCAGCCCCTCGCACACCTTCCGGCCCCCCGCCACCTTCGGGTATGAGCAGGGCATTTTCCTGGACTCCTTCGAGGTCCATTGGAAGATCTCCATGTTTATAACGGTCATACAGAGCGCGCGACAAAAATCTGATATCCATTCCCGATTTTCTGGCCGAAATCAGCATTGGTGACCAGTTGGTAGGTTCTTCACCGCGTATCAATCCAAGAGAAGCAAAACCCGCCATGCGGGCTCCAGCAGCCAGCGCCAAGAGATGGTTGGAATAAGCACCTCCAAAACTGACCAATTGTTGAATATCCTGCTGGCGGGCCTTTTGCAGATAGTATTTTAACTTGAACCATTTATTGCCGGAGATTTCCGGATGAATTTTATCGAGTCTCAGTACTTCCACCTTCAAATCATGTTTTCGGAAATGATGATGGACCCAATGATCCAGGCTGATATTTCTTAATGCGTGATCGAGGGCTTCCACGATTAATCTTGTTCTTTTGTCTCTTTATTATTTAATTTCACCGCGCAATAAAATTACGGGAATGAAACCAACCTTATGTGTACTCGCGGCGGGAATGGCATCGCGGTACGGCAGCATGAAACAGATCCAGTCATTCGGACCTTCCGGGGAAACCATCATGGATTATTCCATTTATGATGCCATTCAGAGCGGGTTTGAAAAAATCGTATTCATCATCCGCAAAGAATTCGCGACCGATTTTAAAAATATTTTCGAACCCAAATGGGGGAATAAAGCGGAGACCGTTTACGTGTATCAGGAAATGGATTCCTATCTGAATGGTTATATCCCTGCAGCTGACCGAGCCAAACCTTGGGGAACGGCGCACGCGGTGCTCTGTGCCATGCCGGCAATCCATGACCCCTTTGCTGTGATCAATGCAGATGATTTTTACGGAAGGGATGCTTTTGAAAAAGCTTATCAGTTTCTTAGGGACGGATGTAATCCATCCACCTATAGTATCATTGGGTACGACCTGGCCAAAACCCTCTCTGAAAACGGCTCTGTAAGCCGGGGTGTCTGCCAGGTGGATGATCAAAACAATCTGGTATCCATCCATGAAAGGACCAAGATTTACCGCAATCAAGCTGGCAAGATTACTTATGAAGAAGAAGGCAAGACCTTTGAAGTTCCGGATACGGCCAAGGTATCCATGAATTTTTGGTGTTTCGATCCGGCAGTTTTTCCTTTCATAGAAAAAATCTTCCGGGAATTTTTGGCGAAAAGTGGTCAGGAACCCAAATCTGAATTTTTTATACCCATCATCGGGGATCGCTTTATCCACGAGGGACAGGGCCGGATCAAAATCATCCCGACGCAAGCCAGTTGGTTTGGCGTTACCTATAAAGAGGATGCCCCTGGTGTGCAGGCGAGTATCAATGCATTGGTAGATTCAGGCGTGTATCCCGCCAAACTCTATGAGTAAAGGAAACCAGTCGGAGTGCCGCTGATCATGCCATCCGGATCGCCGGTGTTTTCTTAATAGCTTTTTACCAGATAGATATAGTCTTCAATTTTCTTGATCTGTCCCACCCGGTCCATATTTTTTACCGTGGAAATCTGGGTGGGATGAATGACAGCCAGGCTGGTATCTGATTTCATTTCCTCCAGGGCCGCGTAGATATTTTTGGAACGAAGGGCAAATACAGCACCTTGGGCCTGAGACTGACGATTGCTGAGTACACCGATGACTTCACCGTTTTTGTCTATAACCGGACCTCCGCTGTTACCCGGATTGGCGGCGATCGCAATCTGACAGGCCAGTGTATCACCACTGTATCCTGTTTTTGCACTCAGGTATCCTTCTCCGTAAACGATTTCATCCCTTGGATATCCCAGTGTAAAAATGGCTTCACCCAATTCGATATTGCCCTTGCTGATCGCATAAGGCAATACATTGGTGGCCTTGAAATCACTGTCAACTATTTTCAAAAAAGCCAGGTCGGCATTGGGACTGATGTATACAATTTTTGTCTTGAATTCCTGACCCTTATCATTTTGGACAATGACGACGGCCGAATTGCTGATCACGTGTGCATTGGTGACAATGTATCCCCTAGGATCAATCATAAAAACTGTTCCACCCAATTTAAAATCGGGTTCCACCGGTACCTTGACTATGGATTTATTTAATTTATCATTGATTTTTATCTGACCCGATGCCAGCAAGGATATTTTCCGGTCCAGGTTTTCCAGGCGGGTGTTGGGTATTCTGGGAGTATAGTAAGAAGTAATGGCGCTGATGGACAGCGCGGTAACGCAAGCAATGGAAGCTGCGACGGCCACCACTTTGCGGTATTTCAGCCAAAGACGAACGACTTTGGTTTCTTTGGATTGTTTGATCTGACCCGTTTCAAAT
The DNA here is from genome assembly GCA_013289175.1 of Bacteroidota bacterium. Lineage (GTDB taxonomy): Bacteria > Bacteroidota > Bacteroidia > Chitinophagales > Chitinophagaceae > Puia. The sequence continues at coordinate 23,621 of JABDAN010000003.1, read as the reverse complement.
AGTTCATTGTGCACATCCTGTAAAGTGGACTTGATGTTTTTGCGGTCACCATATTTTTCCATCAGGTGCAGGAAAACAGTGTGCTCCACCACCATCTGGTCGACACTGGGATTTGATTTTCTGAGTTCTTCAAAAAACTTCCTTTCCTCGGCAAGCATTTCACCGCGGATATACCTTTCGATCGATTCCAAAATCAGTCTCTCTTCCATTCTTTCCTTTATAAATGATTAAAGTGAATTGTTATAGTGCCCAAAGAATATCTTTTTCAAACGCATCAAACATTTGTATTTCTGGTTTTTTGCGTTGTCGGCATTGGTATACCCAAATTCCTTGGCGATCTCTGACATATTTTTTTTTCGCAAATAATAACTCTCCAACAACTCCTTACAAGGCTCACCCAGGTTCATCAACGCCTTTTCCATCAATTCAAAATCCTCCGTTCGGTGTTCATACATTTCCAGGTCTTCATCGGTGGCGATCGTCTCCTGGGCGTTGGCCAGGTCTGAAGAAAACCTTTGTTGCAATGCAAGTCTTTTTAACCACAAACGCCGGCATACCGCGTAGATATAGGTCTTGAGTTGTGCATGCAGTTCAAAACTTCCCGATTTGGCCTTTTCATACAGTACAATGATGGCCTCCTGGAATACGTCCCGTGCATCATCTGATGTGCCGCTGTTGTTGATGATCAGGGTCTGGATCATGCTATAATGGGTCCTGTAAATGGTCTCTATAGACTTTCGGTCGTTGCCTGCCAATCCCTTCAATAGACCCTGCTCATTACTGTCGGTAGTCACCAGTCTTTATTTAATACTGAAAGTAAAGAATCGTAACCCAAATGAAAATGGAAAAACAAAATAAATGTCCTTTTATTACGGGATCTAAAAAGAAGTTTACAGGCATCTGATTTGATAATCGATTAATTGTCAGATAGTTATATTTTATTTTTTAAATTATCTCAGATTTTAGGAGAAATCGGAGGTTACTTTTTTCCGTTCCCTGTATTAACATGAAATCATTCACACACACAAACAAATAACAATGAAAAAACTTTTTGTCGTTTTAGCAATTGGTTCTTTTGCAGCTTGTAATGGCGCTTCCAGCACAGAAGCTAAGGTAGATTCAACAGCAACAGTCGCTAAGGATAGCGTTACTGCGGTAGCTGATTCTGCTAAAGCAAAGATTGATTCAACTGCTAAAGCGGTAACAGATACCCTGAAAGCAAAAACTGATTCTCTTAAGAAGTAATTAATTTCTTAGCAAGCAATCGTTAGAGGAAGGCCACTTCTTCTTGTTCTTCTCTAAAAAGGAGTCGACCAAGCAGGGGTGGCTTTTTCTTTTGGTGGTTTTTACCCCTATCCAATTTTTTTCTTGAGGTTCTGATCAATGGCATCGAGAAATTCCTCGGTATTCAGGTAGTCTTTGGCCGTCACCTTGTTGCCGTAAAGACAAACAGCCAGGTCCTTGGTCATCTTCCCGTTTTCAACGGTTTCAATGCAAACCTGTTCCAGGTCCGCACAAAACTGGATCAGCGGCTGGTTGTTATCCAATTTGCCTCTGAAGGCCAGTCCACGGGTCCAGGCGAATATGGAGGCGATGGGATTGGTGGAAGTAGGCTTTCCTGCCTGGTGGTCCCGGTAATGACGGGTAACGGTTCCATGGGCTGCTTCTGCTTCCATAATTTTTCCGTCCGGTGTTATCAGGACCGAGGTCATCAGACCCAGTGAGCCAAAACCCTGTGCTACCGTATCGCTTTGTACATCCCCATCATAATTTTTACAGGCCCACACGAAATTTCCATTCCATTTAAGGGCACTGGCGACCATATCATCTATTAACCGGTGCTCATAAGTAATTTTGGCTTCCTGAAATTTTTGCTTGAACTCCTTTTGGTAGATATCCTCAAAAATATCTTTAAAACGCCCGTCATATTTTTTCAGAATCGTATTCTTGGTAGAGAGATAAAGCGGCCATTTTTTGCTAAGCGCCATATTGAAACAACTCCTGGCAAATCCCATTATACTTTCGTCGGTATTGTACATCGACAGTGCTACCCCGTCGCCTTTAAAATCATATACTTCAAAAGTCTGGGGCTTGCTTCCATCAGCGGGTGTAAAAGTCATGGTGAGTTTCCCCTTTCCCCGGATGACGGTGTCGGTAGCCCGGTACTGATCTCCGAATGCATGGCGACCAACAATGATGGGAGCCGTCCAATTCGTTACCAGCCTTGGAATATTTTTAATGACGATGGGTTCGCGGAAAACGGTCCCGTCCAATATATTGCGAATGGTGCCATTCGGACTTTTCCACATTTGCTTCAGATGGAATTCTTCCACCCTTGCCTCGTCGGGCGTAATGGTGGCGCATTTAATTCCGACACCGGTTTCCTTGATGGCGTTGGCGGCATCGATGGTGACCTGATCATTGGTTTGGTCCCTGTGTTCAATCCCCAGGTCATAATATTTGATTTGGAGATCCAGATAAGGAAGAATCAATTTGTCCTTAATAAACTTCCAGATTATTCTTGTCATTTCATCGCCATCCAGTTCAACTACCGGGTTGGCAACCTTAATTTTATTAGCCATGGAAATAAACTTTTTAGAAAAGTCTGCAAACGTACTGAAAATGTGTAAATGCGCAAACAGGTCGCTGGTCAGCCTCTATTGCCAGGTAAAATTAATCCATTCTACCGGCTTGCCTTGAATTTCAAAAATTTAGTTGCCTCCAATATTAAAACAAAAAAATCCTTCGAAACAATACTCATCGGCACATCAACGGATCTGCACATTTTATTGTATCTTGGATGGACAAAAAATTATTCATGGATCTCATTGATATCGTAAAAGGTTACATATCAAATTATGTTTCGCTGAGCGAACAGGAATTCACCTATCTATCGAGTTTGTTTGTTTTAAGAAATTTTGTAAAAAGACAGAAACTGGTAGAGGAAGGGGAAGTGGAACGATATCTGAATTTCATCTTACAAGGGCTGGCCCGTAAGTTTTTTATCCGAAAAAATGATGAGATGGTCATGCAGTTTTCGAGGGAAAATGAAATTATTTGCTGTTATGATTCCTTTATGTCCGGAGAACCTTCTAATTTTTCGGTGGAAGCGCTCGAAGACATGGTCGTCGTATCCATTACCCTGGAAAATGTGGAAAAACTCTACGAATTCAGCCCGAAAATGGAACGCCTTGGCCGTTTGATCGCAACACAGGAATATCTTAAAAAAGAAAGTTTTGAATACAACCGGGTTCGCTTGAGTTCACAGGAGCGATTTATAAATTTTATCCGCAACAACGGTTATCTCTTGCAACGTGTTCCTCAAAAATACCTTGCATCCTATCTGAATATGAAACCGGAGACCTTCAGTAGGTTAAAACATCTGATGAAAAAGCCTTCATAGATTTACAATCAGCACGGGGATTTTTAATTCGTGGCGTACGGTATTGACGGTTTCTCCATAAATAAAGTCTTTCAATCCGGTGTGTCCATGAGCTCCAATGACAAGTATCTCAGCCATTTCTTCATGAACAATCCGAACGATTTCTTTGCTCCGGTTGATATAACCCAGGCGGGTAACCGCTTTGCAGTGATTATTTTCCAGCGTCTGCTTGTAGGAATTTAATCTCTCCTCATCGGTTCTGGTTTCCAGATCATCGCTTTGTTTGCCGAGCATCCGGGCCGAAGCACTTTCAACCACATGGATAAGAATATAGTTACTATCGGGGTTGCCCTGCCCAATAGCGAAAGCCAGCAGTTTTTCATCCTTCGGACTGAAATCCAAGGCAACGGCAATATTTTTGAATTTTGGTACCTCGAGCATGGCGGGTATTTTTCCTTCACCGTGTAAAGTAACATCCTTCACCTCGGACCGGCTTTTCCAGGGATGGATGAATATATAAAATAACAGCGCGATGGCTCCCAGCAGCACGATAACCGATAAAATTTTAAAGATGCCGTATCCCGGCAATGAGAAAAAGTACTGGCCTTCTTCGGCTACCAGTTTTAGGTTCAGGAACACCAGCAGGGCGGCAATGGCCCAGGCGAAAAACCGGGTAACTATTTTGATCTGAAAGATCCCCATCTTTTTTCTATCGCTCACAAAATGGATCAGCGGGATTACGGCAAACCCCAACTGAAGGCTAAGGATGACCTGGCTGAATACCAATAGCCGGTCGACCTGGTTTTCACCGGAAATTCCGATGACAATGACGGCCGGAACAATGGCCAGCATCCGGGTGATGATTCGGCGCAAAACGGGGTTTATCCGCAGGCGCAGGTGTCCTTCCATCACAATTTGTCCAGCCAGGGTCCCGGTAATGGTGGAGCTTTGCCCGGCGGCGATCAAAGCCGTAGCAAACAGGACCGAAGCCATCCGGCTGCCCAACAGGGGTGAAAGCAGTTGATGGGCTTCCCCAATGGATGCAACCTGGGTACGGCCGGATTTGAAGAAAACGGCGCCGGCTAAAACCAGAATGGCCGCGTTGACAAAAAAAGCCAGGTTCAGGGCGATGGCCGAATCCAACCGCGCCAGTTTTAAGGCCTGTTTGATGAATTTATCCTCCCTTTTGATCTTCCTGGTTTGCACCAGGGCAGAATGCAGATAAAGATTGTGCGGCATGACCGTGGCTCCAATGATGCCGATGGCAATATAGAGGGCTGCACGACCCGGCAAGGAGGGTACCAGTCCCTGGCTGATTTCCCCCAGACTCGGTTTGGCCAGGAAGATTTCAATAAAAAAAGATATACCGACCACGGCAATCAGGCCCAGAATAAACACTTCCAGCCTGCGCATGCCCAGTCGCTGAAGAAAGAGGAGCAAAAAGGTATCGAGCGCCGTTATGGCCACCCCGTAAATCAGGGGAAGCCCGGTGAGCAGTTGAATGCCGATGGCCATGCCCAGCACTTCGGCTAGATCACAGGCCGTGATGGCAATTTCAGCCAGGACATACAAACAGAAATTGATGGACCGGGGATAGGCTTCCCGGTTGGCCTGTGCCAGGTCCCTGCCCCGGACGATGCCCAGACGGGCTGCCATACCCTGCAGCAAGAGGGCCATCCCATTACTCATCAACAAAACCCAAAGAAGCCGGTAGCCAAATTGGCTCCCCCCGGCGATATCGGTAGCCCAGTTCCCCGGATCCATATAGCCAACACTGACCAGGTAGGCTGGGCCAAAAAAGGAGAAGACCTGTTTCCAGCGTGAACCCGTTTGGTTCACTTCTACTGAACCATGCACATCACTGAGAGACAGGTCGCTGAATGGGCGTTGCTTCATCGGTTTGTCTCGGATTTTTGCCGTCCTGGCGGTATCCGGTTCTGACAAATCTAAAATTTGTTCGCTATAATTAAAGGGAAAACAATAGGCGGCCGGGTAATTGATGATTCTTTACTTTTGAATTTTAATTGGCTTTCATGCGGTTATTGAAGTTCCTGTTGCTTGTTTGTGGTCTCACTGTGTTCGTATGCTGCCATCAGAAAGGAGGTACCCCGGCTGGAACGGCCGTCAAAATAGATCCCGATGATTTTTTGGCCATGTTCCATCCACTCGGTCTGCCGGTGAATTTCTCCGATAGTTCCCTTTCTAAAAAAACTACCGATTCCTCCTTTTCCATCCAGGTATTCCATCAGTTTTTTCCGGATTCGCTTTTACAAAAGAATTTTGGCAAATCGGCCAAACCCCGATTATTGGCCAGTGGAAAACTTGTCGTAAAAAATGCGGAGACTTATTTGTTTGTAAAGGCCCTTACCCCAACCAAAAAAATACTCTATGTGATTTGTCTGGATAAAGATGGAAAATTCACCACCGGCATGCCCGCCATTATCCGGGAAGATGACTCAGAAACCAAATATGCCTTTAACATCGACAATAAATATGCGATCTCGGTGAGCAGGATACTCCGGGACCCGGAGGGCAAAAGCTTTTTTGTCAGAACCGTGTATGTTTATAGCGAAGGCTTGTTTATGTTGATCATGACAGAATCCAACGAAGGCAAACCCAGGATAGCCCAGATATACAATCCCATCGACACGCTTTCCCACAAACATAAATTCACGGGAGATTACCTAATAGACAAACGGAATTTTATTTCTTTTCGCGATGGGAAGAACAATTCCCTAATTCGGTTTTTTGTACATTTTGAAAAGGACAACGGAAGCTGCAAGGGTGAACTAAAAGGAGAAGCCCGTTTTGTTAGTTCCAGCCTTGCCCGCTATATTGCGAACGGAGATCCCTGCTCTATTGAGTTTAGCTTTACTGAAAAGAATGTGCGGATGAAGGAACTGGAAGGCTGTGGAAATCACCGGGATATCAAATGCTATTTTGATGGCCTTTATACCAAACGCAAAGAAGCCCCACCGAAACCGTCAAAATCCAAACGACGATAGACAATAAAATAAATCAAAACCCTGTCCGTTTATTCATTCAATTATGAATTTTACCAAATTTGAAGTCCCTTACGCTGTTGACACCCGGTTTTCTAAGAAAGTAGCTTATTTCTCCATGGAATTTGCCGTTCACCAACCCCTGAAAATTTATAGCGGTGGGTTGGGGTTCTTGGCAGGCTCTCACGTTCGCAGTGCGTATGAACTCCGTCAAAATACCATTTTCATTGGTATCCTCTGGAAATATGGATACTATGATCAGGCCCGCAATCAGGACCAGAGTCTTCAGGTGACCTGGGTTGAAAAACAATACCCATTTTTACAAGACACTGGAATAAAATTTCAGATCAATATCCATGACCATCCTGTCTGGGTCAAAGCTTTTTATTTGGCACCTGAAACTTTCAACGGAGCGCCCCTGTTTCTGCTCAGCACGGACCTTTCAGAAAATGACTATGTTTCCCAAACGATCTCCCATCGCTTATATGACGCCAATCTGGCTACCAAAGTAGCGCAATTCATCCTGCTCGGTGTTGGGGGAGCCACCCTGGTCGATCACCTGAATTTTCAGCCGGAACTCTATCACCTCAATGAGGCCCATGGTATCAGTGCTGCTTTCTATCTCTACCAGAAGTTTAATAAAAACATTTCGGAGGTAAGAAAACGGCTGGTCTTTACCACCCATACACCAGAAGAAGCCGGAAATGAAAAACATGACATGAAACTTTGTTTCGACATGAGTTATTTTTGCGGCCTTTCCATTGAAGAAGCCGCGACCCTCACGGGGATGGAAGACCATCTTTTTAATCATTCACTGGCTGCCCTTCGTTTTGCCCACCTGGCCAACGGAGTTTCCAGGTTGCATGGCGAAGTATCCAATGCGATGTGGAGCAAATACAAGGGGATATGTCCGATCATTTATATCACCAACGCGCAGAACTGGACTTATTGGGCCGACAAACAACTTTACAAAAAACTGGAAGACGGAGACAATTTCTGGTGGGATGACCGCAAACGTTTTCTGAAAAAAAGGGCATTTGAAATCGTAGCCGATCAAACCGGTAGATTATTCAATCCCGATATATTCACCATTGTTTGGGCAAGAAGATTTGCCGGATACAAACGGGCTGACCTGATAGCCCGGGATAAAAAAAGATTTACGGAACTGCTGAACAACAGAAAATATCCTGTTCAACTCATTTGGGCGGGCAAGCCCTATCCGATGGATTATCCTGCCATCAATGATTTCAATTACCTGGTTCAGCTCAGCAAAGAATATCCTCAGGTAGCCGTACTGACCGGATATGAACTGGGATTGTCCAAGCGCTTGAAACAGTCCGCAGACTGCTGGCTCAACAATCCCCGGGTTCCCAGGGAAGCCTCCGGTACCAGCGGCATGACGGCCGCCATGAACGGGGCTTTAAATTTTTCAAACAACGATGGCTGGATTCCGGAATTTATCAATCACGGGAACAACGGTTTTGTCATTGGAAAATCCGATTATTCGGATATGTCCGTGCCGGAACAAGATGCCTATGACCTGAACTCCCTGTATGATGTCTTGCAAAACCAAATTCTCCCGCTCTATTATGAACAAAGAGATACTTGGCGTCAGGTCGTTAAAAACGGCATGGCAGACGTGCGTTTCCAATTTGATTCAGGACGCATGGTGACAGAGTACTATGAGAAACTCTACGCATAGTCGGGGTTTAAAACCACTGACTATGCCGGATCTCAAACCCTTTCCAAAGGAAAAAAGCGTTTTCGTTTTGACCAATTGCCTTACTTGACGATTTCAATCAGTTCCACGTCAAAGATCAACAAGGATCCGGGTTTAATATCGGGTCCCATCTGCTGGTCACCATATCCGAGGTCGGGAGGAATGAATAGCCTGTATTTGCTGCCGGTATTCATCAGCTGCAGGGCTTCGGTCCAACCGCGGATGACGCCGTTAACCTGAAATTCTATGGGTTTGCCCTGTTTGATCGAAGAGTCAAATACGGTTCCATCGATTAGTTTTCCTTCGTAATCACATTTTACTTTGTCGGTTGCCAGCGGCTTGGGACCGGTTCCTTCTTTGAGTACTATGTATTGTAAACCGGAGGCAGTCGTGATCACGCCCGGTTTGTTTTTGTTATCCGTCAGAAAAGCGATCGCCTGCCGTTTGGAAGCCATCGCTTTATCGGCTTTTACTTTTTCAATATAACCCATCAATACCTGGTTACACTCCTGAATACTCAGAACCGTTTTGTCTCCGTTCATCTCTTCCAGCATGCCTTTTTGAACCAGGGCATTGTTGATTTTTGTTATGCCCTGTTGTTTGTAAAAATTTGCGATCATCACCCCAACGCTGTAACTCAAAGAATCGGTCTGATCCTTCAGGCTAACGGGGGTGTTTTCAGCGCCAGATGAAACAGGGGTCTTCTTCTTGGTCTGGGCCGTCAGGGAAAAACAGAGAAAAGAAAGGCAGAGCAATAAAAGGCAGTTTTTCATATTTTATTTTTTGCAGTCGCAAAAATAAGAAAACTCATCTTCCCCTGTACTTTTTTGTCCGGGGCAGGAGTTAACATTTCCTTTGTTTTTTAGTGAATACTTTTAAGCCTTTCCATTGTAATATAGTGGGCAAACCAGCGTTTAAATTGACAGACGCATCCGAAACAATTCAATTCAAATGAAAAAATTACTGACGGTTTTACTCGTTATTTCAGCAGTTACAGCAATGGGCCAATCCAGTTTGCTCAACAGTATCAAAAAAACGGTGGGGGGTAGTGGAGGTTCTTCCTCTTTGAGTTCCTCGGATATTACGGCGGGTTTAAAGCAAGCCCTGACGCTGGGAGCCGAAAAAAGCGCCGATCGCCTCTCAGCAGTGAATGGATTTTTAGGCGACAAAGCAGTTGAAATTCTTATGCCTCCCCAAGCCCAGCAGGTAGAAAAAACCTTGAGAAGCATGGGCATGGGCAAAATGGTAGACGATGCCATTACCAGTATGAACCACGCGGCAGAGGATGCCTCTAAATCGGCGGCACCCATCTTTGTAAATGCCATTAAGAATATGACGGTTACCGATGGGTTAAACATCTTAAAAGGCCCGGATACGGCCGCGACTGCCTACCTGCGCCATTCCGCTACACCGGAACTGACCAAGGCCTATACGCCTGTCATCGATTCGGCACTGCAGAAAACCGGCGCTACCAAATACTGGAAAGATGTTTTTGATACCTATAACAAAATTCCATTTGTAACCAAAGTAGATCCCAATTTATCTTCCTATGTAACCCAAAAAGCCATCAACGGGATTTTCTATTACGTGGCTCAGGAAGAAATATTGATTAGAAAGGATCCGGCTGCCCAGGTCACCGACCTGCTCAAAAAAGTATTTGGCAGCAATTAGGTGAGTTTCAATACCCGGAACAACAGGGCTGTGATCGCACAAAGAACCGCGGTGATCCACCACAAGATGTCAAATCCCCAGTGTCCGGCAATCCAGGTACCGCCTGTGGGGCCCAGTACTTGCGATAGCGACCAGGCCATGGCATAATAACCCGCATACTGCCCTCGGTTATGCACCGATGCACGGGAGGCCCAGTAGTTATTCATAAAGGGCATCGCCAGGATCTCTCCCACGGTAACCAGTATCACGGAGACCAGGGCGGTGATGGCCAGTTGAGGAAGAAAAATATATACCAGAAAAGACAGAGCCGTCAGCACGAGTCCGTGAGAAATGAAGAGCAGTGTTTTATTTTTTGATTCCAGGTGAAAGATCAGCACCATTTCAATCCCTACAATGATAAGCCCATTGAGACCCATCAAGACGCCGATATATGCTTCGGAGAGATGGTACACATTTTTGTAGTAGACCGGTATGGTGGAATACAACTGATAAAAACAAAGACCATATAAAATAACCAGGACAGTGAATAGCGTAAACTTTTTGTCCTTCAATGGAGAATTTTCTGCCAGAGGTCTGGGGGTTGAGACGGTTTCTTTCACCCTCCGATCAGCAGGCTTTAATAAATAATATAGCAGCAGGGCAGCGGTAATATTGGTAAAACCGTCTATCCAGAATAAGAGATGGTAGTTAAAAGAAGCAATGAAACCACCCAGGGTGCCACCCACGGCCCATCCCAGGTTGATGGCTAGGCGATTCAGGGAATAAGACCGGGTACGATTTTCAGGCCGGCTGTATTGGGCAATCGCAGAGTTGTTTGCCGGTCTGAAAGCATCGTTGACCAGACTGAGGACAAAAGTAAAAATGCAGATCAGGGGATAACTCTTCATCAAGCCCAATAAAATGAACAATATGCCTCCACCCGTCAGCGTAATGAGCTGGACGCGGTGAAATCCAATCCGGTCTGTGAATTTTCCACCCAGAAAAGCCCCGCAGACAGCGCCAGCTCCAAACATCCCAACAACAACACCCGCTTGAAAAATTGAAAATCCGATTCCGGTCAGGTAAATGGTCATGAAAGGAAGTACCATCGTTCCGCTCCGGTTTACCAGCATGACCAATGATAAAAGCCAGGTGGAGCGGGATAAACCGCTGTACGCATTCGCATAAAGCGATCGGGTATGCCGCAAAGGTTTGAGAAAGTTCATCCTTAAATTAGAACCTGCAGGAAATGAGGGAAACTCAAATTTTGTATAAATTGCCAGTGGGCAAAAATAAGAAAGCCTAAAAATTAATTGATGAAAGGGAAGAAGAGAATTTTTGACGTGTTGGTTTTGTTGGGGATCTGCCTTTTTATTTCCATTTTCAACGTCCAAGCCCAGCCTCCCAATTATGCCGCCCATGGATGGCAGCTGCAGGACTATCAAAGCGATAGTGTTTTTGGCACGGGTGTAAACCGGGCTTATGCGGAACTGCTCAAGAACAAAAAACCTTGCCCGGTCATTGTTGCCGTAATAGATGCCGGAGTGGATACGGCCCACGAAGACCTGGTAGGTCATATTTGGACCAATACAAAAGAAATTCCAGGCAACGGAATTGACGATGACCACAATGGATATGTCGACGATATCCATGGTTGGAATTTCCTCGGCGGTAAAAATGGAAGAAATATTCTGGTAGAAAGCTATGAATCCTACCGCGAGTACTACCGGCTGCAGTCGATCCCCCTTACCCTGGACCCTTCCGATATCTTGTACCGGGAAAGGGTAAAAAAATATTTTTTGAAGGATTCTCTACAGCAAGCCCATGCCATTTCGGTATTGGAAGAAGTATTGCCCGAGATGCAGGCTTCAGACAGCATCTATAAAAACCTACTTCAAAAAGATTCGGTGTATGCCTGGGAAGTGATGGACTATCAGCCTACGGATTCGGCCGGTAAGTTGTTGAAGAAAAATACGCTAATGTTTTTCAAGAGAAATGGAATTGCTACCGACATGTCCCTGGGCATGTTTATCCAGGAAGCACAGGAATACCTGGTTATTACGCGGGAAAAACTGAAATATTTTTCTGGCGATCCCAATCAACAGCGCAAAGAGATCGTGGGCGATGACTACGACGATTTAAATAGCAGAGGATACGGGAACAACAATGTATCGGCAGGAACGCCCAGTCACGGCACCCATGTGGCGGGAATCATTGCAGCTACTCGCGGAAATGGGATTGGCATGGATGGAATAGACGCCCATGTTTTTATCATGGCGCTTCGGGTGGTACCCGAAGGGGATGAACGAGATAAAGACATTGCCCTGGCCATTCGTTATGCTGTGGACAACCATGCCCGTATTATCAATATGAGTTTTGGGAAATATCTGTCTCCCGGAAAAAAATGGGTCGATGATGCAGTAAAATATGCGGAAATCCATGACGTACTCATTGTCAGTGCGGCCGGCAACGAATTTCAAAATCTGGATTCGGTCGCTCATTATCCCAATCCTGTGTATGAATCCTCGTTGGAAAAATCCTGCTGCTGGATTACCGTCGGCGCGAGTACCAGTGGTCCGGATAGTTTGGTGATGGCGCGTTTTTCCAATTATGGGAAAAATGATGTGGATCTTTTTGCTCCGGGAGTTCGTGTTTATTCAACTTTGCCCGGTAATCAGTATGCCGCATACAGTGGTACGAGCATGGCCAGTCCGGTGGTAGCCGGTATTGCCGCGCTGATCCTTGAGTATTACCCGAATTTAAGTGCCCGGCAGGTCAAATATATTCTGTTGAAATCTGTCATGAAGCTGCCCGATAACCAGGTTAAGTGGCCCGGTGGGGGTACGGTTGATTTTAGTCAATTATCAGCCAGTGGGGGAATCGTAAATGCTTACAACGCCTTAAAATTGGCGGCTACTATGAAAGGAGAGCGTAAAATGTCGGAAAAAACACGGATCCAGGGCGTAAACAAGGATTGATATTGCAACGGCGGGACAATTTTTTTGAGCCTAAAACCGTTACATATTCATCAACCTTTGAAAACCCAAAATCTGATCCCTATGTCCCCGAAAATCGACAATCAGCAGGATCGTCTCGCTGAGATCTTCCGCCAACAGGATAACCAGGTTATCCAGGAAAGTAAAGTTGCGTTTCTGAAAATTCAAAGCTGGCAGTTTGCCGTCCGTACACCTGAAATCGGCGCAACCTACTTAAGGGAAGCAGCATCCATGATCACGCAGTCCTTGCTTTCTTTTGTTCCCAATAGTTTCGTATTGAGCGAAGAAGGCTATTACATGAATCCACTTGAAAATTAAGATTTCAGATCAGGAAAAACTGACACACTCCTTGAGTTCCTTTTCTGAATAGGCCAGGTTGTATTGCCGCAATACATCTTCTGGTACACCATTCCATTGGTTGGGCACATTGCCAATATAACCCACATCCTTAACGCCGATTTCTGAAGTATAAAAACCAGTAGCGACTAGGTTGCGCATCAGATTAAAAAAAGCGACCCCCTGCGACATTTCCGGTTTTGCTTTTTTGGGCCAGGCAATTTCATCCACCATCTCCATCTGCTGTTTTAAATCACAAGCTTTAAAGGGGTTTGAATAACGAGTCAGGCATTGCAAATCCAGCCAGCGCAAACCACCCTGCAAAGGCGTTTGAAGCTCGGGTTTGTCTTTGACGATGAATTCCATAAAATCAGGCACTTTGGCATCGGAAGCGCTACCGCTAACGGCATCGCGGGGAATGATGATATCCCCCAAAATGGTAATGGTCGCCATTTCTTCCGGTGAAAAAAAGGCGGGCTCACTGTCCACGTTTTTCAAATGAGCGATCTCTTCCTTCATGCGGTTCAGTCCGGAGACAACGGCTTCTTTTTCCGCCGAAGTGGGCGGGACAGGACTGTTCTCGTGCAGTTTACAGGCTTCGGCGATTGCGCCAATGGAAATACCTCCTATCACCAGCGTCTTTATCGATTTTCGTCTGTCCATTTCCGTTATTTTAAATGTTTTGTTTTTTCAGTTCATCAACGATGTATTCACTGGTTCTCATGGAAAGCGCCAGGATGGTCCAGGTGATATTTTTGTCAGCCTGAGAAACAAAGGGCCCTCCGTCTACACAAAAAAGATTTTTACAATCATGTGCCTGGCTCCACTTATTTAATGGAGAATTTTTAGGATCGTTTCCCATTCTCACGGTACCGGCTTCATGAATGATGTTCCCCGGTGCGTGAAGTCCGTAGTTGTTTTCTTTCCCGTCATCACCTCCCCAGGTAACTACGGCGCCCATACTGTGCAGGATCTCCGAAAAGGTTTCTTTCATGTGTTTTGCCTGGTTGATTTCATAGTCGGTATAAGAGGTGTTGAATCTCAATACCGGAATTCCATATTTGTCCACCACATTCGGATCTATTTCGCAGAGGCTCTCTCTTCTGGCAATGGCTTCTCCTCGGCCGGCCATTCCCACATGGGCACCAAAAAAATAACGGTAGTCTTCCTTAAGGGAGGCCCCATAACCACCTGCTTCCTTTTGCTGGCCTTTGATTTTGTAGGCGCCGTTGAGATTTTCAATGCCCCAGTTAAACCCATACAGGGGCATACCAAATCCTCCGCCATATTCAATATGATATCCGCGGGGGAAATCTAGTTTTTTATTGTCCAGCCACCAGGGGCTGTAGACATGCATCCCACCCACACCATCTTCGTTGTATCTTTTTCTATCGAATAATTCCGGAATGATGCCACCCATGTCGGCACCGGTGGAATCGTGCAGATATCTTCCCACCACATCGCTGCTGTTGGCCAGTCCGTTGGGATGTCTGGTAGATTTTGAATTCATCAGCAGGCGGGCACTCTCGCAGGCGCTGGCAGCCAGGATAACCGTTCGGCCGCTTACCTGATATTCCTGCATGTTTTCCTTATTGATATAGGAGATGCCGGTAGCCAGACCATCCCGGTCGGTGAGCACTTCCCGTGCCATGGCATTGGTCACCAGATCTACATTGCCCGTTTTCAGGGCCGGAATGACCAGACAGGAGGAGGATGAAAAATCTCCGTATACCTTACAACTGCGACCGCACTGAGCACAAAAAAAACATGCGCCCCTTTCTTTGTTGATTTGTTTGGTGAGAATGGAAAGACGGGAGGGAATTACCGGTACACCAACGTTCTTTCCGGCTCTTTTGATAAACAATTCGTGAAGCCTGGGTTTGGGTGGCGGAAGAAAAATGCCGTCCGGATCGTTGAACAATCCTTCGTTGGTTCCAAAAACGCCCAGCATCCGGTCTATTTTATCATAATAGGGTTTTACATCCTCATAACCAATTGGCCAATCGTCTCCCAGTCCGTCAATACTTTTTCTTTTGAAATCCAAAGGACCAAAACGAAGCGATATTCTCCCCCAATGATTGGTTCTTCCACCCAGCATACGCGCCCGCCACCATTCCCACTTGGTATCACCCACATGGGTGTAAGGCTCCCCATCGATCTCCCAACCCCAATAACATCCATCGAAATCTCCGAAGGGCCTGAATTTCGTACTTGCGCCCCGCCTGGGAGATTCCCAGGGATTTTTTAACTGATTGGAATCAATTTTTGGATCGAACATCGGGCCGGCTTCGAGCAGACAGACTTTTAATCCGGCATGTGCCAGCACATACGCTGCCATTCCTCCTCCTGCACCAGAACCCACAATAACTGCATCATATTTTTTTGGCTGCTTAAGGACCTGAAGATCTCCCATAGAATCGTTGTAATGTGAAAATTATTCGAAGAATAAATTTAAAGGATAAATATTTAGATCATCCTATTTTTATTATGAGAGGCGCGTTAATTTTTAAGATTTGGCCTTAGCGCTTTTGCCATAACTTGCCTGAAAATTGGAGATGAAAACATCTGCCGTATACATCGTTTCCGCCCTTCGTACACCCATAGGAAGTTTTGGAGGCGTGCTCAAAGACTTTTCAGCAACTCGCCTGGGAGGCTTCGCAGTCCGGGAAGCCCTTTCGCGGATTTCCTTTCCCCTTTCCCAGATCGATGATGTACTCATGGGATCGGTGCTGCAGGCCAACCTGGGTCAGGCTCCTGCTAGACAGGCTGCAAAATTTGCAGGACTGCCCGATAAAGTCAATTGCACAACCATCAATAAAGTGTGTGCCAGTGGTATGAAATCTGTTGCAATCGGCGCGCAAAGTATCCTGCTGGGAGATGCACAAGTCGTTGTAGCCGGAGGAATGGAATCCATGAGCAATGTGCCATTTTATGCCGAACAGTTGAGGTGGGGAAATAAATATGGAAACAGTTTGTTTATTGATGGCCTGGCAAAGGACGGACTGACGGATGTATACGATGGCAAAGCCATGGGCAATGCCGCAGAACTCTGCGCTTCGACCTGCAAGATTTCCCGGGAGGAACAGGACGCATTTGCCATCGAAAGTTATCACCGGGCGCAACAGGCATGGAAGACAGGAAAATTCAAAGACGAAGTCCTAGGACTGGAGATTCAGAAAAAAGGAGAGACCAGCCGAATTGAACAGGACGAAGAACCCTTCCAGGTGAAGTTTGAGAAAATTCCGAACCTCAAACCTGCTTTTCAAAAAGATGGGACCGTGACCGCTGCCAATGCCAGTTCCATGAACGACGGAGCGGCAGCCATGGTACTGGTTAGCGAAGAGAAATTAAAACAGGAAAATCTTCAACCGCTGGCCAGGATCGTTTCTTATGCCGATGCAGAACAGGCGCCGGAATGGTTTACCACTTCTCCATCTATAGCCGTGCCCAGGGCGGTACAAAAAGCAGGTTTGCAGATGAAGGATATTGGGTTTTGGGAACTCAATGAAGCGTTTGCGGTGGTCGGCATTGAGAATTCTAAACGGATGGAACTGGATCCTGCCACCGTTAACATACATGGAGGCGCGGTCGCCCTGGGGCATCCGCTGGGTTGCAGCGGGACAAGAATCCTGGTGACCTTGCTTTATATCCTGCGCCAGCAAAAAGCGCGTTATGGAGCAGCCGGCATCTGCAACGGAGGGGGAGGAGCCAGTGCCATGGTTCTTGAAAACCTCTCATAGGCCATACAAGAACTGATCGTGGATGTAGTCAACCACTTTGACGAGGCTTTTGGATTCTTCAAAAACTTTTAATTGCCGGTCGGCGCCGGTACCATTTTCAAACATTTTGGGTATGATACTGACCG
Source organism: Bacteroidota bacterium (assembly GCA_013289175.1). Taxonomy (GTDB): domain Bacteria; phylum Bacteroidota; class Bacteroidia; order Chitinophagales; family Chitinophagaceae; genus Puia. The sequence goes on along the minus strand of JABDAN010000003.1, from coordinate 6,670 downwards.
CCTCGCGGCTGCCCAGCGGATCGAGCACATCGTCAATAAAATCCAGCAGCTCATAAATCAGTACGCGGGTATTTACTTCTTCTTCTTTACCGAAATCGATCAGGTGGCCATCAATTCCGTAGCGGCTGGCTCGCCACTTATTTTCATTGATCAGGGCTCTCTGATAAATAATAAAATTCAGGTTCTGTGTCCTGAGTTTATAAATTTTTGCACAGATGGCCTGAAACAAAGCTGCAATGCAGATTGTTTCTTCCACGGTCATCGGAACATCACAAATACGAAACTCGACCGTGTTGAAAAAAGGATGTACCCGTAGATCCCACCAGACTTTTTTTGCATTGTCGATGCAATTGGTCTTGACCAGCAGTTTGATAAAATTTTCGTACGCTTCGATGCTTTCAAAATATTCCGGGATGCCTGTGCGGGGAAATTTGTCAAAGACTTTGGTCCGGAAAGATTTATATCCGGTGCTTCTGCCTTCCCAGAAAGGGGAGTTTGTACTCAGTGCATAAATATGGGGTAAAAAATAGCGCGTGGAGTTGGCGATGTGGTTGGCCATTTCCCGGCTTTCCATGCCTACATGGACATGCAATCCGAAGATCAGGTTGCTGCGTGCGGCTTCCTGCAATTCATTGACGATTTCATTGTAACGGATATGATCGGTAATCAACTGACTTTCCCAGTGACTGAAGGGATGGGTTCCTGATGCCCCTATCCAAAGACCTTGGTCTGCGGCGATCTGGGAAATGGTTTTGCGCAAAGTAGAAACATCCTGGTAAGCCTCCGAAATATCCCGACAAATATCGGTTCCAACTTCCACGACGGCCTGATGCATTTCTGCTTTTACTTTGTCGCGGATTATTTTCTGGCCTTCAATTACGATTTTCTGCTCGTGACTTTTTAGCTCCCGCGTCTGGGGATCCAATACCATATATTCTTCTTCAATGCCTAGCGTGAAATTCTGGTAATTGATGTTTACCATAAAAGTGATGATGAGAAATGATGATTATCTTTTAAAAACTGCCCGGTTTTAACAAGACCCGGTACTTGGATGAACGACCACCCGGCGGACTCACCCTTCAAAGCGATCAGGCTGCTTCAATGAAATACTTTCTTTTACTCCGCGCTCTTTTCTTTTTTGTCTCCCTTAAGATTACGGCGGCCTTTTTTCAACTTCTTTTTTATCGAAGATCTGCACACCTTTTCCTAACCCATTAGCGGCTTTTGTACCGTACTTCTTTTGATATACTCTCCCCAGGTCAGGTTATCGAGTCCTTCCTTGGCTTCGAGCGCTCTTTCGATGGCATAGGTTGCGGCTGTTTCCACGACCCATTTAAAATTTTCCTCTCCCACGCTGGTCACCTCAGCGTCCGGTGCGGGATTGCAGAAGTCAATTGCATAGGGAATGCCATCCTTGAGCGCCAGCTCAACGGTATTGAAATCATATCCCAGATAGTGATTGATGCGCAGGACAATCTGCTCCATCTGATGGAGACGTTCTTCGGAGGGAGAGAAATCCGCTACATAACGCAGGTGATGGGGATTGCGCGGTTCATAGGGCATGATCCGTACATATTTTCCACCAATGCAGTAACACCGGTAGTATTCTTCAAATACGATTTCTTCCTGCAGAAGCATCACCAGTCGACCCGTCTCACTGTGTTTCTGATAAAAATCCTCCGCATTCTTGATCCGGTAAACATTTTTCCATCCGCCTCCAGCAAAAGGTTTCATATAAGCGGGGAAGCCCACATATTTAAAAATCGATTCCCAGTCGAGCGGATAAGCCAGGTTCGAAAACGAGAGATCAGAAGTATCTTCCGGAAGATCCCGGGAGGGAAGAATCACAGTTTTTGGAACGGGGACGCCGATTTTGGTTGCCAACGCGTTGTTGAAAAACTTTTCATCGGCGCTCCACCAGAATGGATTGTTGATCACAGCCGTCCCACTGATGGCCGCATTCTTCAGGAAGGCCCTGTAAAACGGTACGTCCTGGGAAATGCGGTCGATGATGACACTATAGCCGCAGGGATATCCCTGCATCACTTTGTCAATCAAAACGGATTCGGCACGAATTCCCCGTACATTCCTTCCGTTTACGGCTTCAATGAAAGCCATGGGGAAGCTCCTTTCTTTGCCGTAAAGAACGCCGATTTTTTTCATGCATTTTATTATTTCAGAAAGTTAATTGATTAGAGACAGATAATGTGGAAACATTTCACGCCATACAGGCCAGTCGTGTGTGGCCTGTGGACGCAGGTCCAGCCAGTGTCGGATATTTTTTTGCTGCAGGATGAGATCCATCCGTTCATTGTCAGGTTTGCAAATATCAAATTCGCTGGTACCCAGTATAATGCCCATTTTCCAAAGATTTGGATTGTTGTCATTGGGAATGTAGTCTACCGGATTGTTGAAATAAATCGTATCGTCATAGAACCCATCTGTAAATTGTTTTATATCAAAGGCGCCGCTCATCGAAAAACAATAACTCGCCAGATTGGGATGTCGGAATGCACTGTTTAAGGCGTGGTATCCTCCGAAACTGCAGCCCGCAAAAGCGATCCGTTCGTAGCCCGTTTCGTGTTGGGCCCAGGGTACCAGTTCGGTAGAAACCATCCGGTCAAATTTTTCCTGGTTCCAGGCTCTGGCATGGGGCGGAATGGATTTGTTGTACCAGCTTTCGGCGTCGTTGCTGGATGGGCAATATATTTTCACTTTCCCGTTTTCTAAAAACCAGGAGGCCGCTGCAATCATGCCCTGGTCTTTATTCTGATAATATTCGCCCTTGGATGTGGGGAAAAGTACCACGGGTTGCCCGCCATGTCCAAAGACAAGCATCTCCATATCTCGATCCAGGGAAGGGGAATGCCACTTATAATATTCTTCCTTGATATTCATGCTAAAAGGGATTGGTGGGCATCCAAATTTATTTTTAAAATGCTATAAAAACAAATGAACTCCTTATTCTTACTTATTTTTGAGAATATGCCCTCTGTAGACCCGGAAATCAAAACACTGGAGACCCTTTTGTTTCCATCTGAAATACTGGAAAGAAACCTGCGGATCGATTTTTACCTGCCCCCGCAAAGCAACAACCTGGAGGAAGGTTTTGACGTGCTGCTGATCAATGACGGACAGGATCTGGAAATCATGGATTTTGATTCGATTCTTCAAAAACTCTATCTGGCTGGCGAAATCCGTCCCCTGCTGTGCATCGGAATTCATGCGGGCCCTTTGCGCAAATTTGAATATGGCACCGCCCTGACGGCCGACTATAAGGGAAGGGGAAACCTGGCTAGGCGTTACATGTCTTTTGTAGTGGAGGAGTTGGTGCCAGCCGTGCATCAGCTATTCCCAGGGAAGCTCAAGACACGCTGGGCTTTTGCTGGCTTTTCCCTCGGTGGGCTCAGTGCCCTGGATATCAGTTGGCGGCATGGTCAGTTATTCCACCTGGCCGGGGTCTTTTCCGGATCCCTCTGGTGGAGAACCCTGGATAAGGATGATCCGGAATATAAAGACGAAAAACACCGCATTATGCACAACCAGATTCGGGACACCCTTTTTGTTCCGGACATGAAGTTCTTTTTTGAATGCGGGACAGCCGATGAAGTCGAAGACCGCAACGCAAACGGCATCATCGATTCCATTGACGATACCAAAGATCTGATTGCGGCGCTTATTAGAAAGGGTTACGATCCACTGAGCGATATCTGTTATCATGAGATTGCTGACGGCAAACACGATCTTCCAACCTGGTCGGCAGCCTTTCCCGTTTTTCTTAGCTGGGCCTATGGTGAAAAAAAAATAAAATGGACCGGCAATCTCTCAGATACTGGGAGTGGAATTTCTGCGCAGCATCCAGTTACCGATACCGGCATACACCCCACCGATCTGTTTGGATCACAGCAACACAGCGGGTTATAGCCCTATGCCGGGCGGCCAATTTTGCGTAACTTTGGGTATAATTTTTTTATGTTAGACAGAATTGAGGACGCGATTGAAGAGATCCGTCAGGGCCGGCTGGTCATTGTGGTCGATGATGAAGACCGGGAAAACGAAGGGGATTTCATCACGGCTGCCCGCAACGCAACCCCGGAAGTGATCAATTTCATGAGTAAACACGGCCGGGGCCTGATCTGCGCCCCCTTGATAGAGGACCGTTGTGACCAATTGGGACTGGAGCTCATGGTCAACAACAACACGGCCTTGCACGAAACCGCCTTTACCGTATCGGTTGACTTGCTGGGTCACGGTTGTACGACCGGTATTTCAGCGCACGACCGTGCCTTGACCATACAAGCCCTGATCAATCCATCCACCAAACCCAGCGACCTGGGAAGACCGGGACATATTTTCCCACTGCGGGCAAAAAAAGGCGGGGTATTGAGAAGGACAGGACATACGGAAGCCACCATCGATCTGGCACGGCTGGCAGGTTTTGAACCAGCAGGCATCCTGGTAGAAATTATGAATGAGGACGGCAGTATGGCCAGGCTTCCACAGCTCAAAGAAATTGCCAGGCGGTTTGATTTCAAACTCATCTCCATCCGGGATCTCATCGAATACCGGATGAAGACCGATTCCCTGATTGAAGAAATCGTGCGGGTAGATATGCCTACGAAATATGGCCATTTTAAACTGATCGCTTTTCAGGAAAAAAACACTTCCAACGAACACCTGGCTTTGATAAAAGGGGAATGGAAGGAAGAAGAGCCGGTATTGGTACGGGTGCATAGCTCCTGCTTTACGGGTGACATTCTCGGATCGATGCGCTGTGATTGTGGAGACCAGTTGCACAAAGCCATGCAAATGGTGGAAGCCAACCAAACCGGGATTATTTTATATATGAATCAGGAAGGAAGGGGCATCGGACTGGTGAATAAACTAAAAGCCTACAAACTTCAAGAAGACGGGATGGATACCGTCGAAGCAAACCTGCATTTGGGTTTTCCCATGGATAAAAGGGACTACGGGGTCGGCGCACAGATTCTTCGTTATCTCGGTGTGAGGCGTTTAAAACTCATCAGCAACAACCCCAAAAAACGAACAGGCCTTTCCGGATATGGATTGGAAATTGTGGAAACCGTTCCCATTCAGATTCCATCAAATCCCCACAACGAAAAATATCTTAATACCAAGCGGGATAAGCTGGGGCATATATTTTAAACAATAGCTGCAAGGGGTAGTCGGATGAATTAATCCTTTTTACCGGTGCTGTCCACAGCGGGCGCCGGTTTCTTTTTCTTAAAAATCTCATCGAGTTTGTCAAAATCCCGGCGGTATGAAATGCTCGTACCGGAACTGTTGGCGGTGTGGTTTCCCAGCGAAAGATAATTGTAAGAATCCCGGTAAAAAAAAGTCAGGACAACCCGCCCATTTTCAGTCAGTTTATATTCTGCTGTTACGTTGGGAAGAAACTGAACCGCTGCATAACTGGCCTGCTGTTGGGAGAGTCCAAAATCCAGGGCACTTCCCACGGTAAAGGTCAACCGTTCATTCATATAACTTTTGATAACAGAGAGGTTCAGATTGGTTCGGTCGTAAGAGCTGGAATTGGTCTGTTCATTGGTCTCCAGGGCAGTTCCGTTGTAAACAGCCGTATTAAAATTCACTCGGATGCTTTTATCCCTGAATACCTGCTGGAATTTAGAAGAAAACCAACTGCTCATCGCACCCGAAATATAACTTGAAATACTGGAAACGAGTATTCCGCTTACCGCGTCATTGGCAGAAAATGCCGCACTACTGGTTGTCAACGGGCCAAAACTGTTGAAGACGAGTAGAAAAGCCACCTGTTTATTGAGTTCGCTGGGTTCCTGGTTGATTTGTTCCAAAAGAAATACTGCGCCCGCATCATTTTTCATTTCACTGGTGGGAGGAAGCTGCAGTTCAAAGCTGATGGTCGGATGCATCAACTTATCCTTCAGGGTTGCCACTACCCAAACCGGTCCACGGTAGGTTTTGACCTTTCCGGTGTTGAGCGCCGATCCGTTTCTGTCATCTTTTAAATCATTGAACTGAATATTTTCCGCCTCGTAAACCGCCTGTACATTGATATCTGCATCATAGGGATCGCCGCTCCACTGGATGTAGTTGTCGGCTCCCTGCATAAATACAAAAGGCTTTTTGATAAAGGACTGGAAAGTGAAATTATAATTACCCTGATCAATTACATAGCGTCCGCGCATGGACATGTCCTCATTGGTTCCCACCCGCATCTGTAAGTTGCCATGGCCGGTTGCCTTGATAATATCTTTTGTCAGGGGATCAATGATCAGATAAACATTTGCATAATTATTGGCGGTCACATCTAGGGTTACGGTGAAATTGCCTTCGGAGGAAGCCACATTCTGGGGCTTCATTTCTTTGCCATATACTTTCCAGACGATAAAATCGGCTTCCGTGCTCTCGCGGCTCGTCGTAGTCGGCAGGTATATATTTGAACTGTCGGTAGGTTCCCCTTTGATATACATTTCAAGGTCTTCCTGGGGTCCTGTCAATTTTATATTGGCCCTTCCGATCAGCGTTCCGTAAAACTGATTGTTGTCGGTAATCTTGGTATTGAGCAAAAGAAGTTTATTGGTATTGATGGCAAAATCGTAACTCAGGTTCCGAAAGGAATGGTGATACAGTTTCCCCTTGGTAACTTCTGCCGTATTACCCAGAGAAT